>NZ_CP022255.1:600000-810374 GCF_003119195.2 Azospirillum baldaniorum
TATGACCATCACGAGCAGGCGATGGGATTCATCGGCTTCGCCATCGACATAACCGAACGGCATCGGGTCGAGCGGGCTTTGCGCCAAACCGAGCGGGTCTTGCGCGACGCGATCGAATCGATCTCCGAGGCGTTCGTCCTTTACGATGCCGACGATCGTCTTGTCATATGCAACGAGACTTACCGGCAGCTCTATTCCCTCAGCGCCGACCTGATTGTCCCTGGTGCCCGCTTCGAGAACATCATCCGTCAAGGTGCCGAGAGGGGACAGTACGCCGAGGCCATCGGCCGCGTCGACGATTGGGTGCAGGAGCGTTTGAGCTATCGGAAAAGCCATGGGAAGGAGCCATTCGAGCAAGCGTTGGGGAACGGCTCCTGGTTGCTTATCAGCGATCGGCGGACCAGCGATGGCGGCATGGTTGGAATTCGGACCGACATCAGCCGCCTGAAAAGCACCGAAGAGGAGCTGAAACGCAAGATTGCGGATTTGGAACAGACTCAAGCGATGTTGCGAGAGCGAACGGAAGCGCTGGAAGAGGTCACCGACGCTCTCCGGCTGGCCCGGGACGAAGCGGAAGCGGCAACCCACGCAAAATCCGACTTTCTGGCTGCGATGAGCCACGAGATCCGCACACCTATGAACGGTGTCATCGGGATGACGGACCTGCTGCTCGAAACCGGCCTGATCGGCGAACAACTGCAGTTTGCCCAAGCCGTGCGCTCCTCCGCAAACGCGCTTCTCACCATCATCAACGACATCCTGGACATGTCCAAGCTGGAGGCAGGGCGGGTGGAGTTGGAGACGCTTCCTTTCAATCCCGCCGACCTGCTGGAAGGGGTTGTCGAATTGCTTTGGCCGAAAGCGCATGAGAAAGGGATCGATCTCGGAATCCTCCTGTCCCCGGAGGCACGCCACACCGTTCTGGGCGATGCGACCCGGCTGCGGCAAATACTCGTTAATCTGGTTGGAAACGCGGTTAAATACACCGAGACCGGCAATGTCGTCATTGAGACTGGTATTCAGACGCAGACCGACGGCAACTCCGAAACAATTCATACGCTGCGCTTCGACGTCATCGACACCGGCATCGGGATTCCCTCCGAGGCGATCAGCCGTTTGTTCAGCCGCTTCGAGCAAGTCGACCGCACCATTGCTCGCCGCTATGGGGGGACCGGGTTAGGCCTTGCGATTTGCAAGCAGCTCACCGAACTCATGCAGGGCAGAATTACCGTCAAAAGCGATCAAGCCACCGGCAGTCAGTTCACCGTCGAGGTTCCCATACGCATCGCGAACGGGTCCTCCCAGCAATCCGAGTGGATGAGCTTCACGGGGCGGCACGCGCTGGTGATCAAGCCGCCTGGGTTCAATCGCCGCATCCTAACCGCACAATTGCGTTCGTTGACCTTGGATGTGCAGGAGGCTTCCGATGCCCAAACCGCGCGCGCAGCATTGGCTAAAGCGGTGACGAGCGGCCATCCTTTCGACGTGGTTTTTGTCAGCCAATCCCTGTTCGACACTGTCTCGGACACGCTGCTGCAATTCGGTTTGGACCGTTCCGACTATGCGCCAAGGATCATACTGGTGTGCTCCTATGGGGCACCGCTGGCGTCGACCGGAAATGACAAGCTTGTGCCTTTTGCCTGTCTGGCCCGGCCGATCCGCATGGCCGCCCTGTCCAGCATCCTGGGTCGCCTGTTTTCCGATGGCTTGGATGCTCCGCTGGCCACACCGGCACGGTCGCACCATCCGCCTGAACGTGAAATCAACCGCCCCCCGGCACGCTCAGCGCATATTCTGATCGCCGAAGACAACGCCACCAATCAGTTGATCGCCGCGACCTTGCTGCGCCGCGCCGGATTCACCGTGGACATTGTCGACGACGGCGTGCAGGCGCTGGAAGCCATGTCGCTCCGACCGTACGACCTTGTCCTGATGGATGTCCAAATGCCCAACCTGACCGGCTTCGAGGCGACCGAGCACATTCGCGCTTTGAGGGGACCTCGGGCAACCGTGCCGGTTATTGCCTTGACGGCGGACGCCATGATCGAAACCCGTGAACGGTGCCTTCGGGCCGGCATGAACGATGTCGTAACCAAACCCTTCGAACGGTCGGCCCTTCTTGGTGTGATCAACCGCTGGCTGGATATGGGACGTGGAGCAGGACAACACTTGCGGCTGGCTGTCGACGACCACCGGACTGGCCAAGCACGGAGCGATAACGATTCCTGCATCCACGAGCCGATCTTGGTCGATCTGGTGGCCTCGGTTCCAGTCAACGACTTCTTGTTTCTGATGCGTTGCTTTTACAGCGACATGCAAGAGCGCATGGAGCGCATCGCCGACCTCGCTGGGCGGAGAGATGCCCCTCGTCTTGCCCGGGAGATGCATGACCTATCCAGCACGTGTGCCAGCTTCGGTCTGTTGAAGTTGTCGGAGAAGGCTACGCGCCTCGAACGTCTGCAGAAATCTGGTGATGACGAGGCCGTGTTGACCGCTGTGGAGCCTTTGCTGGAGACGGCGCAGGCGGCGATGAATGCACTTCACCGCCGGTTCCTGCAAAGGGAGGGTGTTTGACTGAAGCACGTTAACCGCCAGAAGACGCTGTGGTGGAGTATCTTGCCCGTGCCGTCACAACCAGTTCGTTCAAATCACCGTCCAGTACCCCACCAATGGATTGGGCCAAGGCCAATGCCATTCCACTGTCGTTGAGAATGCAAGCTTCTTCCGCCTGTCGGCATAGGGATGCCAGACGAATAGCCCCAAACGTCTGTGCGCTGCCGGCGAGGCTATGGGCCTCCCGCTTCACGCCGTCCAAGTTTCGGCATTCGACCGCATTGACGAGATGGTCCGCCCGAACCTGTGAGTCGCTTATGAAAAAGGCAAGAATTGATTCCAGCGATGCATCATCGAGTTCCTTTGCCAGCGCATCAAGTGTATCCAAATCGATGTTGGGCTGATCCATACGTGCATTGGGGATGAGGAGCGACGGCGTGGCTACCATATCCAGGCGCAACGCCGCCATGATCGCATGTTGGAGCGCTTGTGGTTTGACCGGCTTCAACAGGAACCCATCCATGCCGGCTTCCTCACAGCGTTGCCGTGCGTCTTCCAAAGCGTTGGCGGTCAAAGCCACGATGGGACAACGTCGATCGAACGATGACGACCGGATTCGCAATGTCGCTTCAAAGCCATCCATTTCCGGCATCTGAAGATCCATAAAAATGATATCGAATCCCAACGGCGCCGCCTGAACAGCTTCGACACCGTTGGCAACCGTATCGACCCGGCAGCCCACTCGTTCCAACAGTGTGCGGATAATCAACTGGTTGGTAGCGTTGTCTTCGGCGACAAGCACTCTGGGGCAGCGGCCGAGACGCGACAACTCCTCCCCCCAGTCCAGTTCCGGTCCCGATTGTGTCAAAACAGAATCGGCAGGGTGTTCCGCAGCCGCCAACGGCCACGTAAACCAGAATGTTGAACCTTGCGCCGGCTCACTGGAAAAGCCGATTGTCCCTCCCATCAGCGATACCAGCCGCTTGCAGATCGCAAGCCCAAGCCCGGTTCCTCCAAATCGACGGGCATAAGACCGATCGAGTTGATTGAACTCGGCAAAAACCTCATGCTGCCGGTCGAAGGGAATGCCTATGCCCGTGTCGAGTACCGATACGCGAACCTGCTTCCCGGCTGCATCTGTGCGTGCAGCGTCCAAATGGATGCGAATATGGCCCTTTTCCGTGAACTTCACGGCATTTCCAGCCAGATTCAGCAAAATTTGTCGGGTGCGACCTTCATCTCCGCGGACATATTGCGGCAGCTCAGGATCGACTGATACATGGATGTCAATCCCCTTTTCCTGAGCTGCAGGGGTAATCAGATCGACAACGCTCTCGACCAGATCATGGAGGTGAACCGCAGAATCCTCAAACTCCAGTCGCCCTGCCTCCATCTTGCTGAGATCGAGAATGTCGTTCAGGATTTCGAGCAAGTCTTCTGCACTTCGCCGAGCAATCGAGACCAAGCGCTTCTGTTCGGCGCCCATCTGATGATCCATAATCAACCCGAGAGTGCCGATGACGCCATTGATAGGCGTCCGGATTTCGTGGCTCATCATTGCCAGGAACTCGGATTTGGCCAAGCTTGCACGTTCCGCCGCCTGCTTGGCGACTATCAGCGCGGCTTCGGCTGCGCGTTGAACCGTAACGTCCTGTACCGTCCCAATGATACGACAGGCATTGCCATCCGTCCCGGATTCTCTATGCGCGGAAATAACCAACTGGCGGTTCTCTCCATCAGGCGCCTGGAACAAACATTCCTTGCGATAGTCATGGTCGGTCTCCTGACAGGACCGGACAGCCTCGCCAATCCAGTTGCTTTTGATATCCTCGTTTGGGTGCGTGCCCAGCAGGCGCTCAGTCTCGTCGGAACAGTCAATGTGTCCGTCTTCTGGACACCATTCCCAACTTCCGATCCGAGCCAGTCGTTGAGCATCCGCCAGACTGCGGCGACTGCGGCGAAGCTCTTCCTCGCGAAGTCGCAGATTCGTGATGTCGGTGCGCAAGCCGACGACATAGCCATCACTTGTCAGACGATCCTCGACCAGGATCCAGCGCCCGTCATCCAGCAACACCTCAATCGGCCCGGGGTTGGAACGATGCAACCGCATACGGTGGCGGATACGCTCCAGCTGATCGGCGGAACTCAGACCTTTTCGATACCGGGAAATACCGGCGCGCAACAGGGTTTCGAAGCGGACGCCCGGCACAATTAGATCTGCGACGTTGGCATAGGTTTCTCGATACCTCGTGTTGCAGACGCTCAAGCGGTCCTGCTCGTCGAACAGAACAAAAGCTTGCGGCAAAGCTTCGACGGCCTGCATTAGGCGCGAATGCGCTCGATCGGCATCGCGCCGCGCGGCTTCGACTTGGGACAGCAGGGACTGGGTACGGGTCATGCTGCGAAGAAGGAGGCCGACGATCAGCGATCCTATGATGTATACAACCGCTGCGAAGGACAGCATGACGGCCGCGATGGTGCCTCCATCATCAAGCAGCGCCAACAACGTCCTGGTTTCCTGTCCCCTGACCAGCACGCCAAATTCATGCAAAGAGACGATTTGGTGCCGTAGCGTCTGGGCCACCCGAAACGCCTCCTCAGGCCGCGATCCGAGGGAGAGGATGGCCGGATCCAGCTTTGCGAGTTCAGTGCGGAATGCGTTGAGAATTGCTGCCGCACCGGCAATGCCGGACACGCTGCGCGCCGCCTCGCCCCCATCAAAATAAGTGACGCGGCTCCATAGGATGTCGAAACGCTGGCGGGCATCGTCTCCATCGCCGACACCGATGGATACGGCGTCCAGGGCGTCTATGGTGCGGAGCGTCTCGATCTCCAACTGCGCCGCTCCCCAGTATCCACCTTCCACCCACAGGACATCACGCTGGTTCTGCTGAATCACGATCATGGCCAACCCGGCCGTCAGAACCAGGAAGAACACGACCACCAGCGCAACCAACCCCCAATTGGCCAAACGCCTATCCTGCCATCGTGATGCCCCAAACAGGGCCTGCAGTCTGGCGATTGCGGTTGGACTTAGAGCGCCTAACAGAACCATCTTTGGACGAAGCGCCAGCAGATGAGGCTGGCGGCGATGTGGTGAAAGGCGGTGAAGATGTCGGCGCGCCGTTCGTATCGGACGGCGATGCGGCGGAAGCGGGCGAACCATGCGAGCGTCCGCTCGACCACCCATCGGTGTCGGCCAAGACGCTCGCTGCTCTCGACGCCACGCCGGGCGATCCGCGGAATGATCGCTCGTTGGCGCAGCGCCCGCCGGCAGTGTGCAAAGTCGTAGCCCTTGTCGGCGTGCAACTTGGCCGGGCGGCGCCGTGGCCGGCCCGCACACTGGCGGATCGCCGGCACGGCATCGACCAGCGTCTCCAGCAGCTTGCTATCGTGCCGGTTGGCCGGCGAAATCTTCAGGGCGAGTGGGATGCCATTGGCATCGACGAGGATGTGACGCTTGGAGCCCGGCTTGCCGCGATCCGTCGGGTTCGGGCCAGTCTCCTCGCCCCCCTTTTTGCTGGAACGCTGGCGCTGTCCACCGCCGCCCGATCCCAGTTGATGGCGTTGGCATAGCCGAGCCGGTCGAGCAGCACGCGATGCAGTCGCTCCCATACCCCGGCCCGATGCCACTCGTGCAGACGCCGCCAGCAGGTCATCCCCGAGCCGCAGCCCATCTCCACCGGCAGAAGCTCCCAAGGGATGCCCGTGCGCAGCACGAACAGGATGCCGGTCAGCGCCGCACGATCGTCCAACCGGGGCCGTCCGCCTTTTGGCTTGGGCGGCTCCGGCGGGATCAGCGGTTCGATGATCGCCCACAAGGCGTCGGAAACAAGAGGGGCTGCCATGCCCCTACCAACCGTTCCTGGCCGGTTTTGTTACGCACTCTTATGCTCATCGGAAGGAACTTTCGTCATGTGCGTGGAAGTCGCGGGCGGGTTCTCAACCTACAAGATTCATGCCGGATTCAGGCCGGGCTTTGGATCAGGATGGTGAAAAGCGGCGATAACCCCGCCACTGGCCTGACAATTGCTTTCCACCATTCCATCATTCACCAGGAGTTTATGATCATGCGCTCTTTCACATTATTTCTGGGTATCAGCATGCTTCTGTTCAGTATTGCCAATGCCGCCGAACCTGAAGAAACCAAGAAAACTGACCCGCTGTCATTGACGGTGAGCGGCGTGCTGGCATCGAATGCAGGTAACCAGTCTGTTCGTTTTGATCTGGCTGGATTGCAGGCCCTCGGATCGGTGGAGATTGCGACCTCCACCCCATGGACCGACGGAGTTCGAAAGTTTCACGGAGTAGAGATTTACCGAATTCTTGATGCTGTCGGCGCTCAAGGTAACTTCGTGAATGCGGTAGCGGCCAATGATTATCGTGTTCGCATTCCGGTCGAGGATTTCCGCCGCTTCGGCGTGATTGCAGCCTTCGAAATGGATGGAGTTCGCCTCAATCCCAGGGACAAGGGATATCTTTGGATCGTTTACCCCCGTGACCAGCATTCTGAATTGATGCAGAAAAGCTACAATGAGCGGTGGATTTGGCAGCTTAAAGCGATCGAGGTCACCGATTGACCATCACCACGTTCCGCATTTGATGGCATGTCGTCGCTATTTGCGATTCTCATTTCTCAAAGATTCGCAAAACGAGAGAAGATCGATATAATCAATCTAATTCTAAGGGATAGAGTCGCGTATCCGTCCCCCAAAGGCGTTGGCAGGAAGATTGCTTGCAGCTCAAGACTGATTGGATGCATAGGCAAAAGATTGGAATGTTCATGCGTTGGCTTGCGCTGGTTTCAACCATGTTGGTTCTTTCGGCATGCACCGCGACGGGCCCAAGAGACGATCCCGGGGAGGCGCTTGAGGAGGCGTACATGCCGCAGAACCGACCCAGTTGGGCCACGTCCAACGCTTGTCCTGAGAAATTGCTTCCCGACAGTGCCGTGCCTTTGCATTACAACCCGGTGTCCGAAGAGCTTCCAGTGCCGCTGTCGCCGGGAGATCAGTTGGACGTCCGCATCCACAACGACACGGCGCTTTCCGGGACCTTCTCGGTTAACATGGACGGTACGCTGACCATTCCATTTCTGAAGGATGTTCGCGTTGTTGGACTGACTGCCGAACAGGTTGAAGCAAAGGTAGCGCGGGCCCTGATATCCGCTGGTCTTTACCACGCCTCCACGGTTCGGGTGAGCACAAAACTGAAGCATTGGGCGACGATTCAGGTCAGCGTCGCCGGCGCAGTGTTTCAGCCTGGCCGAGCCCTCGTTGGTGACCGGAAGCCCGATGGCGCGGTGGATCAGGATCTGGGAGACAGCACACCCGGCCGGTACCTCAGCTACGCGATCAAGGGAGCTGGCGGCGTCCGCCCCGATGCCGACCTCAGCAGGGTTCAATTGACGCGGGGGGGAGCGACCAGGGTGCTTGACCTCACAGGCATCTTCACCGGCAGCGGGATGGAAGATCCGCCCATCATGCATGGCGATCAGGTCTTTGTACCAAGTTCCGGCTGCATCCACAGTGATTTGGTACGCCCGTCCCAAATCACTCCGCCAGGCATCCGGGTATTCCTTTCGAACCTGACACAACCAGCTGCCAGCAATGCCCAATCGGCGATCTCCACCCAGGCAACCAATGTGCCCTACGGCACCCGTCTTCTGCATGGCGCCATTTCGGCAAACTGTGTCGGCGGCATTCGTTTGACCAATGCGTCTCGCAGCGTTGTGTTGGCGACAACAAACCCGGTCACCCGGCAAACCGAAGTGATTGAGCGTTCTGTGGAAGAACTGGTGCGAAGCAAAGACCGGGATACGATCAACCCATATCTGCTGCCGGGCGATGGAATCGCTTGTTATGATTCGGCTGTGACCAACGGTCGCGACGTGATGCGCTCCCTGCTCGAAACGGTCGTACCGATTCCGGTCGTCCGTTCCATCACGCGCTGGTGACGACGATGAGCGATGATGTGATGGACGGGGCAACCCCACAAGAAAACCATCGGCGCCGCAGTGGCAAGCGCCGCCTGCGGGATGGTGTCTTTAAGGGCTTTGGTGGACACCGCGGGCCTCGATACCTCAGGCTGGCGTTGGTGGGATTGTTTTTGTTGTGGGGACCAGCCTTGGCCTTTGTGCTCTTGGCGCCGCCCAGTTTTACCTGCCGATGGACTCTCATCCTGCCAGGAGCCGGAGGCATGGCCAATGTCAGCTTGGAAAGCATCGGCAACGCCTCGTCCAACACTCCCTCGCCTTATGGCGGATCGTCGCTCAGCCCAACCGTCAATTACAAGGCCATCGCCATGAGTGATGGCGTGATCACCGCAGCGGCCGAGCGGTTGAATATTGAGCCGGCCCAGTTCGGCGTTCCCAAAATTACTCTGACTGATCAGACATCACTCATTGATTTCGCCGTGAAAGCCGATAATCCGCAATTGGCCCTTGCCAAAGCTCGGGCCTTTCTGGATGCATTTCAGGACCAGCTTAGCCGCCTGCGCAACGACGAGGCCCAGCGCCGTGAGCTGGGTATGATCCAGAACTTACGCTCCTTCAAGGACAAGTTGGACGCAGCCAGCCAAGCTCTGTTGTCGCATCAGATGGAGCATGGCTTCTTGACGATGGAGCAGTTCAAGGAACTTGCCGTCACGGTCGAACGATTGCGCCAACAGCGCTCCATGTTGGTCGCTGAACAGGAAAGACGGGCTGGGTTTGCCGGAAATTTGGCAAGCGATCTTGGTGTGTCTCCTAATGCCGCTGCCATGGCCATGGTACTGCAAAGCGATCCTCTGTTTGCCAAATTACGGACACAATGGGCTGACGTGGCGGCAGAATTGGCGCGGCTGACAGCCACGATGGGGTGGAAGCACCCCGATGTAATGACAATAGCTGAACAGGAAAAAAATATCCGGAAGCAACTTCACCTTCGTGCCAAGGAGGTTGCGGGAGTCACCGATGAAGGAATCTTGCGCCTGATTTCACTGGCTCCTTCGGATCCGCGGACTACTCTGTTCCAGTCGATGCTCTCGGCACTCGCAGAAGAGAAGGGAATCCGTGCCCAGGCGGAAGCGGTTGAACGCACCATACTAGACTATGAACGACGCCTCGATGCAGCTGGTCAAAAGATTTCCAAGCTCGACGAATTGACACGCAGCCACCAAGTCACGGAGGCGGTGTTCAGTTCAGCTATGGCTCGGCTCGATGTTGGGAAATCGGATCTTTACGTTTCGTATCCTCTGGTTCAAATTTTGGTAGATCCGGTAGAACCATTAAAGGCGGATCGACTGCCCAAACTCCTTGCCTTGGCAGGGGCCTTCGGCGGTTCAGTGATGCTGGCTTTTGCTTTAGCTTTGCTTTGGATTCGTATGCCGATGCTACAGAAGTTAATGAGTATTCTCTGATGAAAGAAAAATATCAAGATTGTTTGGAAGATTATATTTTTACTCCAGAAGAAAAACTGGTTCGATTTTCCTTGATTTGGACATGGCCGTTCTACTTTATTGGCGCATTATACATTTTAGCGCCTGTGGTTGGGTGGTCCTTATTTTTCTTTATGATTGCACGCATGTACATGCAGACACCTGATCGGCCACAGCATCAGCAGGCTTTGATTCCGATTGGTGTATGGGTTTGGATTGCTGGAATGCTGGCAATGGAGTTGGCATTGATCGTAGCCCATGTTGATTTTGGACTTGGGATTCCACAAATGATTAAATCCAGCATTGGCTGGGCAAAGGGTTGGGCACTTCTTGCTGTTTTCCCTGCAATTGGAGCTGGATTGCAAATCAGGCCATCTGTTATTTATCGCGCAACCTGCATAATTGCTCTTCATGCCCTTCTCCTAATGCCAATTTTATTTTTTTCTTATATCGTCAATTTACCATCGCAGCTCTATGTTTCACCTTTGCAAATCGTAGGAGGGCCAGGGCCAGAATTTTTCTCGGTAACGCTCTACAACATCGATGCAACTACAGGTGCGCCGCGCTGGAGATTTTTTACACCTTGGGCACCTGCGGCAGGGTTCATTGCTAATGTTTATTTTATATTCGCAATACAGGAAAAAAGCAGACGTTGGCGGTGGATTGGGATCATCGGGTGGACTATGGTTGCGATTCTCAGCAAATCGCGCTTGGCGCTGATTGTCATAGTTTTTTCCTGGCCCCTCACTATATTCTTCTCGAATATGCGTCGGCCTATTGTTGCTTTTTCTGGTGCAGGTGCGATTGCCTTTGCTGGCTTGGTTGCAAATTTCCTTATGGACGCTTACTTCGCTGCGTTGGAAACGTTCACTGCCGCACGGCCGGAATCGAGTCGGGTTCGCGCTACACTTGGACGGATTGCCGTTAATCGATGGCAAACAGAAGCGCCAATATGGGGCCATGGAATAGTTGAGCGAGGCCCTCATTTGGTTGAGTTTATGCCAATTGGCTCTCATCACAGTTGGTACGGACTTCTCTACGTCAAGGGCATAATTGGATTTGCTGCGCTCGCCATTCCACTACTTTTCTCTCTGGTCGAGTTCTTGGTTAAATCTCAGACATCGTCGTTATGCAGGGTAGCTCTATGCCTTATTCTAATTATAGGATTCTATACATTTGCGGAGAATTTGGAAATATTAACATATCTTATTTGGCCTTGCCTCATAGTTGTTGGTGCGGCAATTCGAGAACCTTATAGTTCGTATAAAAATGGGCACCCCGAAAAACCGTATTGCTGCTGACCTGATACCGCCGAGCTGGGTCTGTTGAAAAAGGCGGCTTGGCGGAGGTGCCGGCAAGTTGGGTGAGGCGGCTCGCCGTTATGCGGCTTTCTGCTGCAATCCAGTTGAACGCTGTCGGGCGCAATCCAGGATCAGGCGAAGGACTGCGGCCAGCCGCTTGAGGTTGACGGCCGCGGCGGCGAGGTAGGCCTGGATGCGCATGTTGTCGAGGCCGCGCCGGACGGCGCGACCCAGGCCATGCCACGTCTTGGCCTCGCCATGATAGCCTTCGACACGGATGCGGTGGCTGCGGTAGACGCCCCGTTCGCGCTCCTGCCAGCGGGCGTATTTGCGCCGAGCACGCAGCAGGGCCGGGTGATCCTGATGCAGCAGAATGGCCGGGAGTGTCCGGAATTTCGTGCTCGGCGGGGCGGGTTGAGTATCAGGCGTTCATCGCCTTTGCGAACCGCTCGCCGAAGATGACGGCCATCTGCGCCTTGGCGGCCGTCCATTCGCGCGGCGGCATCTTCCAGTCTTTCTCGGCGCGGTTCAAGACGAGAAACAGGAGCTTCAGGGCCGCCTCGTCATTGGGGAAGTGGCCCCTGGCGCGCACCGCCCGGCGCAGCTTCGAGTTCAAAGCCTCGATGGCATTGGTGGTGTAGAGGATGCGCCGGACCTCGCGGGGGAAGGCGAAGAAGGGAATGACCTCCTGCCACGCCCGTCGCCACGCCTTGCCGATGGCCGCGTACTTTTCACCCCAGGGTCCGTCCTCGAAGGCGGTCAGGGCCGCCTCGGCGGCCTTGTCGTCGACGGCGTCGTAGACCGTCTTCAGCGCGGCGGCGATGGTCTTGCGCTCCTTCCAGGACGCGAACTCCATGCTGTGGCGCAACAGGTGGACGATGCAGGTCTGGACGATGGTTTCGGGATAGGCGGCGGCGATCGCCTCGGGAAAGCCCTTCAGCCCGTCGACCACGGCCAGCAGGATGTCCTCGACGCCCCGGTTCCTCAGCTCGTTCAGCACGCGCAGCCAGAACTTGGCGCCTTCGTTCTGCTCGATCCACAGGCCCAGCACCTCCTTGGCGCCGTCGGCGCGCACGCCGATGGCCACATGGATGGCCTTGTTGCGCACCAGGCCTTCGTCCCGGATCTTGACCCGGATGGCATCCAGGAACACCAGCGGGTAGATCGCCTCCAGGGGCCGGTTCTGCCACGTCGTCACCTCCTCGATCACCGCGTCCGTCACCGTGGAGATCAGGTCGGCCGAGACCTCGATGCCATAGAGTTCCCGCAGATGCCCGGTGATCTCCCGCGTCGACATGCCTCGCGCGTACATCGAGATGATCTTCTCGTCGAAGCCGGGGAAGCGCCGTTGGTACTTGGCGATCAGCGCCGGGTCGAACGTGCCCGTCCGGTCGCGTGGAATGGACAGGTCCATCGACCCACGCTCGGTCAGCACCGTCTTGCGGCCGTAGCCGTTGCGCCGGTTGCCACTCTCGTCACCGGCCAGGTGATGATCCAACTCCGCCTTCAGCGCCCGCTCCGTCAGCGCCTTCTTCAATTGGTCGAGCAGGCCGTTCGGATCGAACGCCGTCTTGGCGTCAGCACCGGCCAACAGCTGGTCGAGGATTGCGTCCGGGATGACCGGCTCTTTGCGTCGTGCCATGCAGGGGCTCCTTTCGCTTCAGGATAACCCCGCCGAGCACGAAATTCCGGACACTCCCGAATGGCCCGCCGCTTCATCGTCGCGCCAAAACACTTCGGACGCAGGCGGCAAGCTTGGCACACCGGAACCCGCCCCCGGTACGCCTGAAAGCCATCGCTGTCGGGCTTGCCGTGCAGCCGCAACAGCCGCTTGGCCGGGCACCAGACCACCCGGTTCTTGGCGTCGAGCTTGAACCGGCGCACCGGGATTACGCCGCGTTTTGGTGGGTGCTCGGCCTTGGTCGGGATAATCGCCTCGATGCGGCGCGCCTCCAGTTCGGCGAGCACGCGGGTGATGGCGTAGCTGGCATCCATGCTCGCCGTCCGGATGGCGGCACCAGTGGTCGCCGAGATGGCGTCCAGTTGCCCGCCGACCGTCTGGGTGTCATGGACGGCGCCGGTCGTCACCGCCACATCGAGAACCACGCCGCATCCGGCATCGACGGCGGTGTGATGCTTGTACGACGGCTCGCTGCGCCGCCCCTTGCGGTTGGTCGCCAAGCTGGCGTCGGGATCGGTGGTGCACGCGGATGGCAGCGCAGCGCGTCGCCGGGATGTTCCGCCGTCAGGTGCGCCGCTCTCCCCGTCCTCGGTGTTGGCGCTCTCCACCGCCGCGACATGGCGCCGGGCGATGGCATCCCAACTGACGTTGGCGCGGATCAAGGAGCTGTCGAGGTGGGCGACCTCGCCGGTGGCGATCCGCGCCGCAACGCAGGCCTGGACGGTGCGCCGGAAGATCCGTTCAAAGCGCTCGGCTCCCCAGCGTTGCCGGATCCAGGTGAGGCTGGAATGATCCGGCAGCGGCTCGTGCAGCCCATAGCCGATGAACCAACAGATGGCCAAGTTGACCTGGGCCTCGCGCATCAGGCGCCGGTCATGCACGATCCCCAGCAGCATCCCGGCCAGCATCAGGCGCACCGCCACCTCGGGCGCAATGCCGGGGCGGCCGATGCCCGCGTGGTAGAGCCCGGCCACCTCCGCCTCCAGCCAGCTCAGGTCGAGCACCTTGTCAACCCGGACCAGCACATGGTCCTCCAGCACCAGATCCCTGCGCGATCCGGCAACGAACAGCTCGGGCTGGCGCCGATCCCGCTGACCCATCATGGCGGTGTTCTCCCTCACACCGCCATCGAATCAGTCACTCACCGCTTTTTCAACAGACCCAGCTCGGCGGTATCAGGGGCGGTTCATCGAGGTCTTCTTTCATCTCCGGGAAACCCGTCTCCTATTCCTGGACCACCAACTATAGCCCAGCCAGCGTTGCTACCCCGGAGTTGGGATTGGCATGACGGCAGATGTGACCGCCGCAGCCTCGGCCTCCTCCACCACCCCTGATTGAACATTCAAAAGACAGAAACCGATGCCCTGCGCATCGCGAAACCCCATTGACAGTGCCAAATCAATCGAGCATTTTGAATGCCATTCAAAATTAGGTCTGGCGACAAAGCCAGACCATGAACAGGGGCATCGGCGATGGGGTACGAATGGCAGTTTGCCATAATACTTGAGTATTGGCCGATTTTCGCACGCGGCGCCATTACGACGCTTCAGATAACGTTACTGTCATCCGCCATTGGTCTGTTCATCGGCCTCTTGGTCGGTGTGAGCCGAGAGTCGTCCGGTGTCTTCTTAAGATCCGTTACATCCGTCTATGTCGAGATGATTCGCGCGACTCCGGCGCTCGTGCAGATTGTCTGGCTCTACTACTGCTTCCCGATCATCTTCGGCTACCAGCTCAGCGCGATGACCTCGATCATCATCGCCCTCGGCATCCATTCCGGAGCCTATGTGTCGGAGATCGTGCGGGCCGGCATCAACGCAGTGGACACCGGCCAGTTTCTCGCCGCCAAGTCCATCGGCATGAATCACTTCACGGCGCTCCGCCGCATCATCCTGCCCCAAGCCGGACAGAAGATGATCCCGCCGCTGATCAACGAATTCGCCAACCTGATGAAGCTGACGACGCTCGGCTCGATGATCGCGGTCTACGAACTTCTTCAGGAATCGAACAACCTCATCGCCACGACCTATCGTCCGCTTGAGGTCTACACCTTCCTGGCGATCTTCTTCTTCATCATCACCTACCCCTGGATCTGGTTGTCGCAGCGCCTGGAACGGCGCCTGAAGATGCGGGCCTGACCGATCCTCGCACGATCCTCCGGTGGAGTTTCCCCTATGCTGCGCATCACCAACCTCGGGAAGAGCTACGGCAGCGCGCGCGTCCTGAGCGGCATCGATCTCGACGTGCAGCCCCACGACGTCGTGGCGATCATCGGACCCAGCGGCTCCGGCAAGAGCACGCTTCTGAAGTGCATCAACTTTCTGGAACGCTACGACGAAGGCGAGGTCCGCTTCGGCGACGAGCTGGTCGGCTACGTCGAGGCCAACGGCCAGCGGCGGCTGGCCACCGAGCGCCAGACCAACCGGCTGCGCGCCGAAATGGGCATGGTCTTCCAGAACTTCAACCTGTTCCCCCACATGACGACGCTCCAGAACGTCATCGAGGGGCCGATCCAGGTCAAGGGCGTCGCGCGCGACGAGGCGGTCCGCCACGCCGAGCAGCTTCTCGCCAAGGTCGGGCTGGCCGACAAACGCGACGTCCGCCCGACCAAGCTGTCGGGCGGGCAGCAGCAGCGCGCCGCGATCGCCCGCGCCCTGGCGATGCGCCCGCGCCTGATGCTGTTCGACGAGCCGACCTCGGCGCTCGACCCCGAACTGGTCGGCGAGGTGCTGACCGCCATGCGCGAACTCGCCGCCGAAGGCATGACCATGGTGATCGTCACCCACGAAATGAGCTTCGCGCGCGACGTCGCGAGCCGGGTCGTCTTCATGGAAGGCGGCCGAATCGTCGAAGAGGGGCCACCAGGCAAGATTTTCACCAACCCGGACAACGCGAGGACCCGCGCGTTCCTTGCCCGCGTCCTGCATTGAAGAGGCTGAACATGTCCGCATTCCGCACGCTGATCTCGTCGCTGGTGGTTGGCGCCCTGGTGACCTTCGGCGCCGTCAAGGCGCAGGCCGCCGGCGAGGTCGAGAAGATCGTCCGGCAGGGCGAGCTGAAGATCGGCTACATCCCCTCCCCGCCCGGCACCGCCAAGGACCCCAAGACGGGCGAACTGACCGGTTTCTACGTGGACGCGGCGCGCGCCATCGCCGAGCAGATGGGCGTCCGCCCGGTCTTCATCGAGACGACCTGGGCGAACTTCGTCGCCGGGCTGCAGGCCGGCCAGTTCGACATGTCCATCGGCGCGACCTTCGCCACCGTGAAGCGCGCCACCGTCGTCGACTTCACCAAGCCGATCTTCTATCTCGGCAGCGTCGCCGTGGTAAAGAACGACGAGGCGCGCTTCGCCTCGCTGGCCGACATGAACAAGCCGGACGTGCGGATCGCCGTGGTCCAGGGCACGGCCGCCGAGGACTTCGTGCGCCGCACCATCCCCAACGCCAAGATGACCTCGCTGGCCGGCGGCAACCTGACCGCGGGCTTCATGGAGGTGGCGGCCGGCCGCGCCGACGCCAGCTTCGAGGATCTGTTCACGGCCACCCGCTTCACCGAGCAGCAGCCGGGCGTGAAGATGCTGTTCAACGACCGGCCGGTGAACTTCCTGCCGATCGCCTGGACCGTCCGCAAGGGCAACAGCGAGCTGCAGTCGGTCCTCAACGTCGGGCTCGACAACCTGCTGACTTCCGGCCAGTGGGACGTGATCGCCGCCAAGTACATCACCGGCGGCCGCTACGTGAACGAGCCCGCCCTGCGTGAATTCCCCAAGCAGGCCCCCTGATCGCCCGCGGCCGGATGGCCCCGCCCGTCCGGCCCTCCACCCCCGCGCATCCGTCGCGGCCGCCCCTCCCCCGCCGCGGCCGCCCGAAGCCCCCCGAAGAGGACATCTGCGTCCATGCCGCATTACCCGAGCTGGCAGGATACCCTGGCCGGCAAAACCTGGCGCACGACCCACTTTCCCCGCATCAAGGCGGACATGCCGACCTTCCTCGGCGTCCCCTACGCCATCCGGGACGAGGATCTGGCCGGCGCCGACGCCGTCATCATCGGCGCACCCTTCGCCGCCGGCTGGGGAACCAAATACAGCGGCGTCGACAAGGCCGAATGGCTGGCCGCCACCGTCCGCGTCCGCCAGCAGTCGATCCGCTACCGCGGCGGCTACGTGCAGGACTTCGACCTCGACATCTTCGAGCATCTGAAGGTCGTCGATTATGGCGACGTCGACATCCCCCTCGAAGCCAGCTACGAGGGCACGGTCGAACGCATCCTGGAGGCCCAGGAGGGCGTCGAGCGCAAGGTGAAGGCGGCGCTGGCCGCCGGCGCCGTGCCGATCGTCATCGGCCAGAACTCACCCTGCGCCTCCTACGCGATCGGCCGGCCGGTGGCCGAGCATGTGAAGGGGCCGGTCGGCATGATCAGCCTCGACACCCACTGGGACTGCTGGCCCTACGACTGGGCCACCATGAACGACCACGTCGCCGGGTCGACCAACTGGAAGGACAAGCTGTTCCGTGACTGCCCCAGCTACGCCATCCGCAATCTGGTGGAGATCGGCGAGCGCGGCATGTTGGAGAATCCGGAGATCGTCCGCCACTACCTGCGCAACGGCGCGTGCTTCATGCCGATGTGGAAGATCCGGACGGAGCTGGGCATCCAGGGTGTGATCGACAACCTGCGCCACGCCTACGACGGCACCGCCGGCGTCTACGCCCATTTCGACATGGACGTTCTGGGCGGCGCCGGCCCGACCGAGGGCGACATCCTGGGCGAACTGGCCGAGCCCATCGGCATGACCGACTACGAGGCGATCCGCATCGCGCACGAGGTCGGCAAGCGCGGCTGCGACGGGCTGTCCTTCCTGTGCATCCCGCCCGGTTCGGCGATCATGTACCGGGTCATTGTCTACGCGGTGACCTACTTCCTGGCGGGCCTCGCCATGCGCAAGGCCGGCCAGACCGGGACCTGACGAGCTTGGCGGCGGGGAGCCGCGCCCGCGCGCTCCCCGCCCCTTCTCCTCCGTTTCCCTTCCTACGAACCTTGCGAAGCGTCCCGTCCGTCGGCGGCGGAGGCGCTGGGAATACCGATCGATGCTCAACGTCAATGGCGACGCCGTTCTGACGACCCTGCGGACCCTGGCGGGATTCGGAGCGGTGGGGTCCGGCGTCTGCCGGCCCGCGCTCTCACCGGCGGACTTGGCGGCCCGCCGCTGGCTGGCCGGCGAAATGGAAAAGATCGGTCTCAGGGCGACCATCGACGCGGTGGGCAACCTGTATGGCGCGGCCCCCGGCGCCGACCGGTCGGTGCTGATCGGTTCCCATTCCGACAGCGTGCCGACCGGCGGCTGGCTGGACGGCACGCTCGGCCTCGCCTACGGGCTGGAGATCGCCCGCGCCTGGATGGAGGCCCACCCCGGCGCGCCAGTCGGCATCGACCTGATCGACTTCTCCGACGAGGAGGGCCGGTTCCTGAGCTGCCTGGGCAGCCGCTCCTTCTGCGGCGACCTGCCCGGCCTGCCGGCCGGATTCGCCGAGGACGCGGCCACCACCGGTCTGGGCAGCGCCCCGCCGATCCGTCTCGACCCGCAACGGCACCGCGCCTTCTTCGAGGCCCACATCGAGCAGGGGCCGCGGCTGGAGGCCGCTGGCCTCCCCATCGGCGTGGTCACCGGAATCTTCGGCATGCGCCGCTACGCCGTGCGGTTCGACGGCCGCGCCGACCATGCGGGCACGACGCCGATCGCGCTGCGCCGCGATGCTGCCCGCCTGCTTTACCGCTTCGCCGACGCCTGCCACCACCGTTTCCGCCAAGCCGGCTCGACGGACAGCGTGTGGAACCTGGGCAAGGTGTCACTCCAGCCCGGCGCTGTGAACGTCGTCGTCGAGCGGGGCGAGCTTCTGCTCGAATTCCGCGACCTCGACCCGGTGGCGCTGGACAGCTTGAGCGCCGCGCTGGCGATGCTGGTCGACGAGTTCGACGGCCAGGAAGGGGTGCGGGTTTCGCTGGAGGAGGCCGGGCGTCTGGCGCCGGTGTCGCTGGACGCCACGCTTCAGGGGTTGGTTGCCGACGCCGCCGACGCCCGGGGCGCCGGGTCGATGCCATTGCCGAGCGGGGCGATCCACGACGCGATGGTGCTGGCGCGGAGCGTCCCGACCGCCATGCTGTTCGTGCCGAGCATCGGTGGGCGGAGCCACACGCCGGTGGAGGACACGCGGGCGGACGACATCGTTCTGGGCGCCCATGTGCTCGCTCAGGCCGTTTTCACCTGCGCGGAGAGCCTGTGAACGGACCCTCCCGGCACTGCATCGCTGTGGCGGAGGTTGGTCCGGGACGATAGGATGGCGGCCTTCGGAGATTGCGCCGGTGTGTTTCGGCACGGTTTTCGGGAAAAAGAGCGCGGAGCGTGAAAGTCAGGGATGATGCAGGACGAATTTCTGTCCGAAAATTTTGGCAGACGGCTCCATGAGCTTCGCGTGGCGCGCAAGATGACCCTGTCGAGCTTGGCGAAAAGCTGCGACTGCTCGGTGGCACTGCTGTCGAAGATCGAGAAGGGCAAGGCCCGGCCATCGCTCAACACGCTGCACAGGATCGCCACGGCGCTCGACACCAACATCGGGAACCTGCTGCCGACCGAGCGGGCCCAGCCGGCGATCATCGTTCGGAATGGGGATCGTCCCATCCTGTCCGACGGCTTGCTGCGCGGGCGGGACGGTGTGCAGCTCGAAGCCCTGTCCGTGCTCGCCCCGGGCAGTTCCTTCCAGGTGAACATCCATCATGTGGCCGTCGGGGGACGTTCCGACGGCTGCATCACCCATCCGGGCGAAGAGTTCGTCTATGTGCTGTCGGGTGAGATTGACCTGATCCTGGGCGACGAAACCACCCGGATGAGCGCGGGGGATGCTGCGTTCTTCGCGTCCGAGATTCCTCACGGCTACGCCAATCCGGGGACCGTTCCGGCCGCGGTCCTGTGGCTCAACTCTCCGCCCACCTTCTAAGAGTGCCTAACAGAACCATCTCTGGACGAAGCGCCAGCAGATGAGGCTGGCGGCGATGTTGTGGAAGGCTGTGAAGATGTCGGCGCGCCGTTCGTAGCGTAGGGCGAGGCGACGGAAGCGAGCGAACCAGGCGAGCGTACGCTCGACCACCCATCGGTGTCGGCCGAGGCGCTCACTGCTCTCGATGCCACGCCGGGCGATGCGCGGGATGATCGCCCGCCGGCGCAGCGCCTGCCGACAGTGGGCGAAGTCGTAGCCCTTGTCGGCGTGTAGCTTGGCCGGGCGGCGCCGTGGCCGGCCCGCACATTGGCGGATCGCCGGCACGGCATCGACCAGCGCCTCCAAGAGTTTGCTGTCGTGCCGGTTGGCCGGCGAGATCCTCAGGGCGAGGGGGATGCCGTTGGCATCGACAAGGATGTGGCGCTTGGAGCCCGGCTTGCCGCGATCCGTCGGGTTCGGGCCGGTCTCCTCGCCCCCCTTTTTGCCGGGACGCTGGCGCTGTCCACTGCCGCGCGATCCCAGTTGATGGCGTTGGCGTAGCCAAGCCGGTCGAGCAGCACACGGTGCAACCGCTCCCAGACGCCGGCCTGATGCCACTCGTGCAGCCGCCGCCAGCAGGTCATGCCCGAGCCGCACCCCATCTCCACCGGCAGCAGTTCCCAAGGAATGCCTGTGCGCAGCACAAACAGGATGCCGGTCAGCGCCGCGCGGTCGTCCAGGCGTGGCCTGCCGCCTTTCGGCTTGGGCGGCTCCGGCGGGATCAGAGGCTCGATGATCGCCCATAGGGCGTCGCAAACAAGAGGGGCTGCCATACCCCTCCCAACCGCTCCACGCCGGTTTTGTTACGCACTCTAAGGCAAGGCAGGGAACTGCCTGGTCATTCGTCATCCCAATCGGTTCGTTGCGACAGGGTGTAGTACCACATCGGGCAGACGGAGTGCGGCGCCAAGCGGAGGTGCCGCACTTCCCCATCGGAGAGGCGCTCCCCGGTTTCGCTGCCCCCGCGCAAGACGACGGCGGTCACGCGCAGCTTCGGCCAGTTGGTCACCGAGTGGGAGCCGATGCGGGAAGCCGGGGCGGCCTATGAGACTGGAGCCGGGGAGAAGCTGCACGCCGAGGGGCTGGCCGCCTAAGCGACCGTGGTCTTCATGCACACGTCGCCCTTCCGGTCGGGTCCGGCCTACAGCAACGCCGCAACGGTCGAACTGTGACCGGCGACCGACGAAACCTTCGCGCGGATCGCCGCCGATCGGACCCGTGGTGCCCGGCTCATGGCGGCGATGGACGCGATCAACAGCAGGATGGGCAGGGACACGCTGGTGCCCGCGGCCACCATGGCCGGGCGTGGCGGATGCGCCAGGACAGCCGGTTACCCTCCTACACGACAGAGCTGGGCGACGTGCCGGTGGTCCGGGCTTGATCTTCGAACAGCACCCTGAACGGCTTGCCGCGTGACCCAGGCACCTCCGTGAGGATCAGCGCAAAATCCACGCCGTCCAGAGATAGCGTGTGCAGTATCTCCGTGACCTGGAAGGTGAATGGCGTTCCATTTTCCTCAAACTGCACGCCATCGCCCCGGCTCGGTGGCAAGCGGAACATTTTCTCGCTCCAGATGGATGCCTCTCCTTCACGGATGAGGAGGCAACGGCATTGAATGCTCACAAGCATCCTCTAATGTAGTATGAATATGGGAAGTGATTATCCGCTCTGCTCAGAACACGAGCATGTAAACGGCGATCATCGCGATAATCGCAAGCGGTAGACTTATCCCAAGAACATACCGACCGACGTGTTTGGTACTGCCCTGCCGGGCTTGCGTGGCGGTCCGAATGGGGGCTGTCTTTTGATCGACCATGACGTTTCGCCTCTTTCAGATGAATCTGTGACGGTTGAGAGCCATGCATGCCCCAGGTCGCTCTGGTGAACCGACAGGACCTGAGGCAGCCTTCCCTTCGCCAACATCCAAGGCCAGCGGTGGTTTCATGCTCCTCTGGATTGATGCGCGACCAAAGCGAACCCTTTCCCGAAAACCAGAACGGATCGGCTGCGATACGTCGGCATGAGCCTATCGGCGTCGCAAAGTGAGGGGTAATGCGACCGGTCGCCTACCCCCTCACCCATCGCTCCTTGACGCCACCCTCCCCTATCGCGCACCTTCTGCCGACCACAGCAATCCGGTGGATCGGAAATGCCCATCATCGCCATAGCGACCACCAAGGGTGGTCCAGGCAAGACGACGCTTGCCATGAGCCTTGCCCGCTATTGGGCTCGCTCTGGCCTCAACGTTGAATGTCTGGACACGGACCCCAACCGCAATCTGACCACGTGGCTCGCGACCGCAGGCTGCCCGGTGCCTTGCACCGCAATTGCCGAAGACGATGTCGTGGACGCTGCTGCTGCTGCTGATGAACGTGCTGATGTCGTGATCATCGATGTTGCCGGCGCGCTTGCCAAGGCTCTGGTCTACG
The DNA here is from genome assembly GCF_003119195.2 of Azospirillum baldaniorum. Lineage (NCBI taxonomy): Bacteria > Pseudomonadati > Pseudomonadota > Alphaproteobacteria > Rhodospirillales > Azospirillaceae > Azospirillum > Azospirillum baldaniorum. The sequence continues at coordinate 622,412 of NZ_CP022255.1, forward strand.
CGGTGAGTGTTGCAGGAGCGGTGGTCATCCCGGTTCGACCGGATGCCAAGGACGTGGCCGAAGCGGCGCGTACGCAGCAGCATATTGAAACCGCACGCAAGATGGTCCGTCGCGCAATCCCTTATGCGGCAACTCTGGTTCAGGTCAATCGGCGCGCCCAAGTCACGGCGCACAGCCGGGCCCAGCTCCAGGCTCTCGGCGTGCCGGTGCTGAATGCCGACGTTCCGCTCCGCACAGCGTATCAGCAGGCCAGCTATACCGGTGATCCGCTGGCGGATGCTTCTGTCCTGGATGACATCTCTGCCATCGCGGCGGAGGTTATGGCGCTTGTGGAGAGCAACCATGGGGCCTAAGGCTCAAGGGAAGGATCACCCTGTGGAAGCGAAGCCGAAACCCAAGAGCACGGCCAAGCGCGGCCTGCCGCCGATCAACGTCGAGGCGATCAAGCAGCAAGTCGCGCCGCTGGTGGCGAGCGTTCCGAGTCAGCAGGTGCTGCACGGTGACATCACGCCTCCCCGCGCTTCTGAGCCGGTCAAAATTCTAGACGACGAGAATTTTGAGCAAGCCATCAACCGCCTCATGGAAGAAAGCCGGGAGCGGGCCGTCCTTGTTGGCGACCTCCTTCTGGAGTGGAAAGAGCAAACCCCCCATGGGCAGTTCATGACGCTGATCGAGGAGCGCATTTCGGCCGGCGCTCTTCGCATCAACAGCTATCAGATGGCCAACCGCCTCATGGTCATGGCCCAGGCGGTGCGTGATCGCCTCATCCCATCGGAAGCGATGCCGAGGGAGGCCGAAGCTGCTTACCTTTTGTCATCTCTGAAGCCGGATGAAATCAAGCAGGCGGAGAGCGCGGGATTGGTTCACCGGGAGGTAAGGACGGCCGACGTTAAAGCCTTCCGAGCGTCAATCCGTCCCCGCAATATCCAGAGCGTTCTGGCAACGAAATCAGCCATCCGTGCCCGGCTTCGGCGTCTCCAAACGGAGCGAAAGAGGGAAGAATCACGCCACGCCATGGTGATGAAGGCTCTGGCGGATGAGGAAGCCCGCCTCCGCGCCGAGCTTGGGGAGGCGGCAGCCGAGTAGGCTGCGGCCCTCCCCTTCCCGCCGGCACTATCAAAACACCGTCCGACACACCGCCTCGACCTTATCCAGGTCCAGCCAGTCATCGGTGCGGCCCCCGCTTTCCATGTCGAGCCGGTCAGGCCCTGTGGCGGCGATTGGCTTCAACACCTCGACCACATTGCCGGGGCCGATCCCGCCGGCATGGCCGACCAGCCGGGCGCCGCCGGAATGCCGTGGCCACTCCTCCGGCGCCCTCCCCTCCCCGGCCGAGCGGTCGAACAGCCATTCCACCGCCGTACCGGCTGGAAACTCCAGGTCACGAGTCCGGGCGATGCCCCGTCGCCTACCCCACTCTTCCATCTCACGGGCAGTCACCCCAGCGTCGGGTGGCCGGTGGTTGGCCTGCACCCGCCGGAACGAGCGCAGGTGGAGGCTGGTCGGCATGCCGCCCATGATCCGTCAGGCATGCGCTCCGCAGAGTTCTCCGTCTTGGCAAGTGGAGTGTCGACCGCTTGGTGCATGACGCCGCCGGCGCACATGCTTCCAGCCGGCTCGGTTGCCGGCTGGCCATCACGCGAAGTGCCGCGCAACTCGGTCAGGTAGGCAGCGGCAACCTGCTGCTGGGAGCCGAGCATTGTCATCGTGGACAGAGCTTCGGGGACTTCGTGACCGACAACACCCGTGTGTGCTGGAGCATCCAGGTGCCGACGACGGCGTGCTTTGCCGCTCCTCCGACCTGGGTGCCGATGGTATCCTCCACGCCGAGCGCCCACGGCGCCTGCCCGTCGCGCTCGCCCTAAAGCGGATTGCAATCCGCTTTGGACCGCGCCGGCGGTCCCGATCGCACATGCGACCGGAGCCCGCCGGCGAATGAGGCGATATGAGTCTAAAGCGAACGCAAGTTCGCTTTAGCCGGTTTGGACAAGCGCCGCGCTGATCACGGTGGAGTGCTCCTTGGCACGGCATCGTCCGCCGCTGCCCCGACATTGCTGGTGTTGTTGCTCATGATCGAGGGAGCGAGCTTGGCCCGACGATCCCGAAGCGGTTCTCGGTGGTGTTGATCGGCAGCGAGTCCTCCGGAACGATGACGCCGCCCCTATCGCTCTCCATCCACAACCGCCTCGACGGCCGGAGAGTCGTGAACCACGCCAATGGGCATCCAGGGAGCATTTCGAGAGCGTCATGAAGGCGCCCGGGACCCAAGCGCCGCTCAGGCAATGTATGGGCCGCGCAAAATCGGCCGCGCCGGAACCGTTGCTTCAGCGCCCGAACAATGCCAACAAACCGTCGCCAAGGGCGCCGCGCCATGCAAACCGATCGTGACCGGCGGCATAGTCGCGGTAGGCGACCTTGTAGCCTTTGGCCTCCAGCACGTCCCGCAGATGGCGGGAGCTTTCAAGGATGCCGATCTCACCGTCGCTTCCGGTTTCAAACAAGCCGGCGCTGAGGAAAAAGCGCACCGGACGGCGATCGCGCAATGCCACCAGACCGGCCATATGCTCCGGACGGTCCGCCAACGCGTCGGCCGGATGCCACCAGAAGGAGCCGGACATGGAGAGCGCGTTTCCGAACCGCTCCGGATGGGCCAGCGCCGCGGACACCGCCGCCAGTCCACCATAGCTGGACCCGGCCAGAACCGTGCGGTCGGGGTGGGAATGGATGCCCATCCGCTCTCTCAACCAGGGGAGAAGCTCATCGGCGAGCATCGCGGCGAAAGCGGGATTGGCCGGCAGTTCGCGTTCCCGCGCTTCGGCCGTGGGGTTGGCGATGAAGACGGCGACGGTCGGCGGCAGACGGCCATCGCCGGTCAACCGGTCGAGCATCATCGGAACCGGTGCGTGCCGGTCGAGATAGTCCGGCCCGTCGAACAGCAGCAGCAGCACGGTGTCCTTCCCCTTCGGATCGACGCCGGGCGGCGCGTAGACCGCGACGTCACGCGTGTTCCCGAGGGTGCGGCTGGCGAACCGTTCGGTGATGAGCCGTCCCGCCGGTTCGGCCCAAACGCCTTCCAGTCCGGGCTGGAGCGGAGCGCCAGACAGTTCCACCAGGGAAACCTGATTGTAGGGGTCGGGTGCGTCCGCCGGCCAGGGATGACGGTTCAGCGGATCGGCCTGAAGCTGCGCCAGGATCGCCATCCGGCATTCGCGGCAGGTTCCGGGGAAGTCAGGCACGTCCGGTGCGATCTGGTAGGACAGGCGGGTGGAGGAGGGGACGACGAAGCTCTTGTACCAGACGTCGCTCCGGCCCAGCCGTTCGAGATTTTCATGGTTGGAGGTCGGACCGCCGAGCAGGCGCACATTGCGGCGGGCGCCCCGCGCCAGGAAGGTCATCACGACCCGGTCCGTTCCCGGCGCGCCCATCAACGGCTCGACCAAGGGCGTGCCGCGGCGGGCGATGTCCTGCCAGAAGGCCTCGGTTCCGCCACCGTTTTTCACCGTTTCCGCCAAGGCGGCGATGGTCGGGCTCAGATGCCCCTGAAGGACGGGGTGCTGATCGGCCACGGCGATGCGGCGGGTCAGCGCCAGCCGATAGCCACCGGCCCCGCGCAGCGTGACCCGCAACGCCGCCATGCCGGGTCCGGCGACGAAACGGAAGACCTCCCGTCCCGCCGTGCCGTTCAGCAGCAGCCGGACAGGGCGTCCGTCCCGGTCGATCAGCCGCAGCTCCGCCGCGTCCGTTCCGGAATCGAGCACGCCTTCCACATAATCGCCGTCGCCAAGGTCAAAGGGATGGACGGCATTGCGCTCCGTGCCGGACACGGGAACGTCGAGGAGCAGGGGGGCACCGTCCGGCATGCCGGCGCAGGCGTTCAGAGCCGTCATCACCATTCCTATGAGCATCAGGCGCCTCAATCGCCCTTCCTTTCCGCCGTTCGCCCCACGCCCCAAGGGGAAGAGGGGAGGGAAGGGCCGCACCGTCATCCACCCACCGCGGCACGGACCGGTTCCGCGTCAGCCATCGCCGTCGCGATCACCCGGTCGAGCAGCGGGCCGACGATCCGCAGGGACGCCGGGGCGATGATGTCCTCGTGCGAGCAGTGGGACAGGCGGTGGACGGACAGGCGCCCCACGCGGCCGGTCCAGCTTCCCTCGGGGTCGATCTCCGGCGGGATCGACTTCTCCGCCACGAACAGCGTCAGTTCGCCGTCGTATAAGGGGGTGCGGGCCTTCGAGAGAACCCGGACGGCATCCTTGTAGTTGCCGAAGATGTGGCCGAACATCTCCACCTTTTCCCGCCGCAGATCCTCGTCCATCACGTCGGCCAGGGCGTCGTTGAGGAACTGTTCCTGCTCCCGCTCGGCCGCCTGATCGGCGTCGGTGCGGCCAAGCCCGCTCCAGTCGTGGGCCTCCGCAGGATAGGTGTCGAGCAGGCCGAGGAATTCCACCCGCTCCCCCATCCGCCGCAGCCGCACCGCCAAGCCGTAGGCGACCGTGCCGCCCAGCGAATAACCCAGGAGATGGTAGGGCCCTTGCGGCTGCACCTCGCGCAGGATGGCGAGTTGGCGGTCGCACAGCTCGTCGAGGTCGGCACTGAGCGCCAGCGGGCCGTTGGGGCGGGGCGATTGCAGGCCGACGATGGGCCGGTCGCCGCTCACGTAACGGGACAGCACGCTGTACTGCCAGGACAGGCCGGACCCGGGATAGAGGCAGATCAACGGCGGCCCCGACCCGTCGCGCAGGCGGATCACCGGCGCGAAACCGAGATTCTCCGGCTCGTCCCGCTCGCCCGTTTCGGCCAACAGGGTGGCCAGACGGGCGACGGTGGGGGCGACCATGATCTGGCTGACCGCCACCGGCTGGCCCAGGTCGCGGCGGATGCGCGCCGCCAGCCGCATCGCCAGCAGCGAATGGCCGCCGATGGCGAAGAAATCGTCGTCCGCGCCGATCCGCTCCAGGTCCAGCAGTTCGGTGAAAATGGCGGCCAGACGGCTTTCCAGCCCCGGCGCCGGTGGACGGCCCGCGGCGGCCCCCGGGGCGGTCGCCTGGGCGCCCACCACGGGCAGGGGCAGGGCCTTGCGGTCCAGCTTGCCGTTCGGCGACAGGGGCAGGGCGGCCAGCGTCACATAGGCGGCGGGCAGCATGTGCGGCGGCAGCGTGTCCCGCAAGGCGGCGCGGAGGGCCGCCTCGTCCAGCGCATGGTCCACCGCCGGGACGAGATAGGCGACGAGTTGCCGCCGGTCCATGCCGGGTTCGGATGCGCCACCGCCCAGCTCCGCAGCGGTCACCACCGCCTGGGCCACGCCGGGCAGGGCGGCCAGCGCGCTTTCGATCTCGCCCAGCTCGATGCGCTGGCCGCGGATCTTCACCTGATGGTCGGTGCGCCCCAGATACTCGACCGCGCCATCCGGCAGCCAGCGGGCGAGGTCGCCCGTGCGGTACATGCGTCGACCCGGATCGAAGGGATCGGCGACGAAGCGCGACGCGGTCAGGCCGGGCCGTCCGAGATAGCCGATGGCGAGCTGGTCGCCGCACAGATACAGCTCCCCCACCGCGCCCGGCGGGACCGGGCGCAGGGCGTGGTCGAGGATGCGGAGCTGCGTGTTCCACACCGGCCGGCCGATGGGAACGCCGCCGTCCCCCTCGATCCAGGCGCCCGAGGCCGGGCAGCAGGTGACGTCCACCGCCGCCTCGGTCGGCCCGTAAAGGTTGTGCAACTCCGCGCCGAAGCGGTCGGCGAAGGCCCGCGACAGGCCCCGCCCCAGCGCCTCGCCGCTGCAGAAGACGCGGGTCAGGCTGGTGCAGACCGCGGCTTCGGGCCCATGGCTTTCGATCACGCTGGCGGTGAAGAGGGCGAGCATCGACGGCACGAAGTGGATCGTGGTGATGCGGTGATCCTCGACCAGCTGGACCAGGGTCGCCGGGTCGCGGTGGGCCTCGGGCGGCGCCATGACCAGCCGGGCCCCGACCAGGAAGGACCAGAAGAATTCCCACACCGACACGTCGAAGCCGCAGGGCGTCTTTTGCAGGATCGCGTCGTCCGGCCCCAGGGGATACTCGTTCTGCATCCACAGGATGCGGTTGACGATGGCGCCGTGCGACACCGCCACGCCCTTGGGCCGTCCGGTGGTGCCGCTGGTGTAGATGACGTAGGCCGGGTGTTCCGGCGTCAGCGCGTCCGCAAGAGCAGGCGTTTCATCCCCCGCCCCGCCGTTCTCATCGATGGACAGCACCGGCACCGCGTCACCGAACAGCGGCTGCGAGGCCGCGTCGGTCATCAGCACCCGCGGGCTGGCGTCGGACAGCATGAAGGCCAGCCTCTCAACGGGATAGCCGAGGTCGAGCGGCAGATAGGCCGCTCCCGCCTCGATGACCGCCAGGATCGACAGGCTGAGGGACGCCGAGCGCGGCACGCCCACCGCCACCACGTCGCCGGGGCGCACGCCCAGGGCGCGCAGCCGCCCGGCCAGGGCGGTCACCCGCCGCCGCACCGCGCGGAAGGTCAGGCTCTCCCGCTCGTCGACCAGGGCGAGGGCGTCCGGCGTGCGCACCGCCTGCGCGACGAGGAGGTCGCGCAGCGTGGTCCGGGGCACGGCCCGCGTGGTGGCGTTCACCACGGCGAGGTGCCGCCGCTCCCCCTCCGTCAGGGTCGGCAGGGCGGCCACGAGCGTGCCGGGATGGCGGACCAGCGTGGCCAGCAAGCCGCGGACCCGCTCCGCCAGCGCCCTCGCGTCGGGGACCGCGCCGCGGTTCTCCACCAGCAGGGTCAGTTCCCGGCCCGGCAGGACCAGAAGGGCCAGCGGGTAGTGGCTGTAGCCGCGGTTGTGGACGCCGGCGACGCGGACGCCGCCGAGGTCGAGGGACTCGCAACCGCTGTTCGGGTAGTTCTCCACGACCAGCAACGTGTCGAACAGAGCCGCGCCACCGGCCATCGCCTGAAGCTCCGACAGGCCCAGCCCGTCATGCTCCATCAGGGCGATGTGGCGCTCCTGGATGGCGGGAAGCTGCTCCCACAGCGGTCGCGCCGGGTCCAGCGCCACCCGCACCGGCACAGTGTTCAGGAACAGGCCCACCTGCTCCTCCAGGCCGGGAACGGCGGCGGAGCGTCCGGAGACCGGCGTGCCGAACAGCACGTCGTCGCGCCCCGCCAGATTGCCGAGAACCAATCCCCACACCGCCTGCATCAGCGCGTTCAGGGTCAGCCCTTCCGCCCGCAGCCGGGAGAGGAGGGCGTCGGTCAGCTCCGCCGGCAGGGTTAGTTCCGACTCCTCCATCGGCGTGTCGCCGCCGGACCGGGCCGGATCGAACAGGACGGTCGGGGTGGCCCCGGCCAGCGCCGCGCCCCAGGCGTCCCGACTCGCGGAAAGGTTGCGGACCAGCAGGCCGTGGACCACCGCCGGATAGCCGATGGCCGGGGCCGTCAGCGCGTCGGGTCCCTGCCCGTAGGCGGTCAGCAGGTCGCGCAGCAGCAGCGGCGTGGACCAGCCGTCGACCACCAGATGATGCACGGCGATCAGCAACCGATGACGGTCGGGCGCGGTGCGGACGAGGATGGCCTTCACCAGACCCAGGAAGCGGTCGGTCGGGTTCGCGCGCTCCGCCGCAGCAGCCTCGATGCGGGCCAGTTCCGCGGCACGGGCCTCCGGCGCACCGTCCGACAGATCGTGCCGTTCAAAGGGCCACAGCCCGGCACCGCCGTCCGGCAGGGCGGGGACGACCAGCAGCGGCTCGCCATTGGCGTCATGGTCGAACAGTCCGGCAAGCTGCGGGTGGCGGCGCAGCACCGCGTCGAAGGCTCGTCCCAGCCGCTCCGCGTCCAGCGGCCCGTCGAGGTCGAGCGCGGTGAAGGCGTTGTAGGCGCTGGCCTTTCCGCCGAGCTGGCTCTGGAACAGCATGCCCTTCTGCAAGGGCAGCAATGGCACCGCCGCGGCGACCGGGCCATGACGGGCCGCCAGCGCCGCCAAATCGACGGCGGGCGTCGCCGTGGCCGTCCGGCGTTCGGGAACCAGCGCCTTCAGGGCGAGCGCCATGCGCCGCGGGTCGCGCCCGGCGAAGACGTCGCGGGGGCGCAGCTCGAACCCGTGGGCGCGCAGCGCGCAGCCCAGCGCGATGGCGCTGATGCTGTCGCCGCCGAGCGCGAAGAAATCGGCGTCGGCGCCGACCGTCCCAAGCTTCAGCACCTTCGCCATGGCCCGGCAGAGCAGCACCTCCGCCGGAGTGACGGGAGCCGCGCCGCCGCTCTCCACCGCCGGGGCGGGCAGGCGCGCCCGGTCCACCTTGCCGTTGACGGTCAGCGGGAAGGCGTCCATCACCACCAGCGCCGAGGGCACCATGTAGTCGGGCAGCCGCTCGCGCAATTCATGCAGCAGGTCACGGGACGTCCGGCCCGCTCCGTCGGCCAGGGTGCAGTAGGCGATCAACCGGTGGCTGCCGTTCACCGCCTCCGCCACCACCAGCGCTCCGGATACACCGGGCAGGCGGTGCAGGGCGGCCTCCACCTCCGGGATCTCGATGCGGTAGCCGCGGACCTTGATCTGATGGTCGGCGCGTCCGATGAAGTCGATCTGCCCGTCGCCGGTCCAGCGCACCAGATCGCCGGTGCGGTAGAGACGCCCGCCGGACCCCAAGGAGCCCGTGCTGAAGGGATCGGCGACGAAGCGCTGTGCGGTCAGTCCCGGACGGCCCACATAGCCCGCCGCCAGACCAGCGCCGCCGATGTAGAGTTCGCCCACGGCGCCGACCGGCACCGGGCGCAGCCGGGTGTCCAGCACATGGACCCGCACATTGCCGACCGGGCGCCCGACCACCGGCCGCTCCGCCACCGTGACGGGCGCGCGCAGCGTGTCGACCGTGTTCTCGGTCGGGCCGTAAAGGTTCACCGCCATCAGATCGGCATGGCCGCGGAGATCCGCCCACAGGGCGGGGGAAGCCGCCTCGCCGCCGATCAGGATCTGCGTCGGCTGGTGATGGCCCGGCTCCATCAGGCCGCAGGCCAGCATCTGCGCGCAGAAGGAGGGAGGGAGGTCCATGGCGTCGATGCGCCGGCTCCGCACCTCCTGCACCAGCGCGTGGGCGTCGCGCCGCATCTCCTCGTCGAAAACGTGAAGCTCCTGCCCCAGCAGCATCCAGAAGATTTGCAGCCAGGAGGAATCGAAGGCGAAGGAGTGAGTGTGCGCGGCCCTCAAGACCCGCGCGCCATAGCGCCGGTGGACGGCCTCCAGCGCCGGTCCGTAGACCGTCGCCGTGTGGGACAGCAGCAGGTTCAGAAGCGCGCCGTGGGTGTTCATCACCCCCTTCGGGCGCCCGGTGGAGCCGGAGGTGAATATGATGGTCGCGACGTGGGCCGACGTCAGGGGCGCCCTGCGCTCCGCCGCCGCGACGGGTCCGCCGGGCAGGGCGGCGCAGGCGGCCAACAGGTCGGTGTCGTCCAGGCACAGCGCCTCCAGCCCGGCGGGCAGCCGCCCGGCCACCGCGGTCCAGGTCAGCGCGCAGTGCGGCCCGGCGTCCTCGCACATCATCGCCAGCCGTTCGCTGGGATAGTCGAGGTCCAGCGGCAGATGGGTGGCGCCGCTCGCCAGCACGGCCAGCATGGCGACCACCGCGTCGGCGGAGCGCGGAACCGCCACCGCCACCACGTCGCCGGGACCGACGCCGCGCGCGATCAACAGACGCGCCAGCCGCGACACCGCGCCCGACAGCTCCGCGAAGGTGATACGGGTGTCGCCGAACACCAGCGCCGTGGCCTCCGGCGTCTCGGCGGACTGGCGGTCCAGAACCTCCACCAGGGTCGCCGGGCGCTCCGGCGCGGTGAAGACGGGACCGCTGGACCAGGCGGCGATGGCCGCTTCCTCGTCGGCGTCCATCACCGGCAAGCTGTCCAGCGGAGCGCCGGCCGCCGCCGCATCGAGCAGCCGGACCAGGCGCCGGGCGTGGCGGGCCAGTTCAGCGGCGTCGTAGCGGGTGCGGTCGGCGCGCAGCTCCAGCGCAATGCCGCCGCCGCGGGTCATCAGGCCGAACTCGAAGTCGTCCACCGGACCCGTCGCCAGATGGTGGGTGATCGCCTCCACACCCGCGAAGTCGAGGTCGTAATCGAACAGGCGGTAATTGACCACCGGGCCGTAGAGCGCCTTTCCCGACCCGACCTGCCCGAGGTCGCGGGGGATGCGCTCCGCGTCGTAGCGCTGGTGCCGGCGCGCCTCCCGCAGCGCGGCCCGCACCCGACCGGCAGCCTCGGCCAGCGTGCCGGCCGCGGTCAGGTCGATGCGCACCGGCAGCACGTTGACCACCGGAGCCACGGAATGGACGGCGGCGGAGCCCATGCGCCGCATGAAGGGCACGCCCACCACCGGGCGGGGATCGCCGGACAGCCGGTGCAGATAGACGACGATGCCGGCCATCGCCAGATCGGCGACCGACACGCCGCAACGCTCCGCCAGCCCGGCGAGCGCGCGGGCCAGAGGATCGGGCAGGGCGGCGGTGTGGGCCACCACCTCCGACGTCGCCTGCTGCTCGGTCGGCTTGGCGCCCTGGACGGAGAGGGTCAGCGGCGCCGGAAAATCCCGGCACAGCCCGCTCCAATAGGCGCGGTCGCGGACCAGCGCGTCGGAGGCGAGATAGGCCGCTTCCTCCTCCGCCACCGCGGCGACGGCGACGAAGGGGCAGGGGGCCGGCGCCCGCCCTTGCACGGATGCACCGTACAAATCCGCGATGCGCCGGGTCAGCGCGTTGAAGCTGTAGCCGTCCAGCATGATGTGGTGGTAGCGCTGGTACCAGATCCAGCGCGGCGCGCCATCCGCCCCGGTGACGTCGAACAGGATCTGGCGGCACAGTGGGCGCTCGCCGTCGGCGGGCAGGTCGCCGGCCAGATCGTCGGCCATGACGGCGTGCGCCGCAGTCTCCGGGTCGGAGGCCGCGGTCAGGTCCATACGCTCCGGCTCGGCCACCGCATCGCTGCCCGGAATCTGGACAACGCGTCCGTCCCGCTCGGCGAAACGCGCAGTCACCGTATCGGCCTCCGCCAGCCCGTCGCGGATGGCTTGGGACAGGCGCGCAGCGTCGATGACGCCGTTCAACTCGATGGCGTGGGCGATGACATAGGCGTTCTTCCGGGCCGCGACCTGATCCGCCAGCCAGATGCCCAGTTGCGTGCCCAGCAGGGGGATGATGCGCATGGCCCTGTCCTCATGAATGCTTTGAAAAACCGTCAGGCGGCGGCGGGGGTGAGGTCGGTCCAGGCGGCCTCGATGTGGTCGAGGCAGGCGGCGCGTCCGGCGGGGCCGAAGACCGCGGCCCAGCCTTCCGGCACCGCGGCGAAGCACGGCCACAGGCTGAACTGGCCGGCATCGTTCGCCAGCGCCAGGAAGTCGTGACGCTCGTCGTCGAAGGGGTTCACATACTGGTCGTTGGTCATCGGGTGCGTCCCTGAAATGAAAAGACTAGCGCCCCAGCGTCGCCCCGCCGTCCACCAGCAGGTCGGCCAGCGTGATGTGGCCAGCGGCGGGGGAGGCGAGGAAAACGACCGTCTCCGCCACGTCGCGTGGCGTGGCGAGCTTGCCCAGCGGGATGCCGAGCTTGTGCTGGCCGGGATTGCCTTGGATGGTCTGCGCCGCGCCATCCGGCCCGCTCCACAGCGCGCGCTGCATCGGCGTGTCGGTGGAGCCGGGGGAAACGACGTTGCAGCGCACGCCGTAAGGCGCCAGTTCCAGCCCCACCGTCATGGTCAGGCTGGTCAGCGCGGCCTTCGACGCGCCATAGGCGGCCATGCCGATCCGTGGCACGTGAGCGGCGTTGGACGACACGCTGACGATGGCGCCGCTCCCGCCGCTTTTGAAGGCCGGGATGACCGCCCGCATCATGTGGAAGGGACCGGCTACATTGACGGCGAAGCTGTCGCTCCAGTCGGCGTCGGTCGTCGCCTCCACCGGTCCCATGCGCAGGATGCCGGCGACGTTGGCCAGCGCGTCGATCCGCGTGCCTTCCGCGAACAGCGCCCGGCAGGTTTCGGCGACCGCGTCGGCGTCGGCGATGTCCAGCGTCACGGCGCGGTAGGGCCGCTCCCCGCTGTCGTGCCAGTGGCGGTCGAAGGCGACGACGATGGCGCCGCGGGCGTGGAAGAGGTCGGCCACGGCCCGCCCGATGCCTTGCCCGGCGCCGGTCACCCAGGCGGTCCGGCCCGCAAAGTCCGTCATGCCGCGACGCGCCCGGAAGCGGCCAGCCGGGGCTCGATCAGCGCCCACCAGCCGTTGATGCTCGGCTGCGCGGCCAGCTCGGCGAAGCCGACCTCGACGCCTGCGGCCTTCCAGCGGTCCACCACCTGCATCACCGCGATGGAGTCCAGACCGAAATCCATCAGGTTGTCGTCGTCCCCCGGCACCTCGTCCAGGGAGGCGAGCAGGATGCGCCGCAGCCCGTCCTTGCTCAGCACCGCCGCCGGGGCGGCCAGCAGGCTGTCGGAATGGATCGTCCGCCCGGCGTTGCGCGCGACGTAGCGCAGCGCCATCATGTGATCCTCGCGCGAGAAGTCGGCGATGGCGTCGGCGATCAGGAAGGGCTTGATGCCGCGCATGAAGGCGTCCAGCGCCGTCTGCATCACGCCGATGTGCGCGTAGATTCCGCAGATCAGGAGCTGGTCGCGCCCCGCCTCCGCCATCATCTCGGCCAGCGGGGCGCGGAAGAAGGCGCTGTAGCGCCATTTGGTCAGCACCCGGTCGTCGGCGTCCGGGGCCAGCGGGGCGACGATGCCCGCCAGATCCGGCTTGGCCGTCAGGCCCGGCCCCCACAGGTCGTTCAGCAGGCCACGGTCGGCGTCGGACTGCACCGGCGGCTGGGCCGTGTAGACGACCGGCACGCCCAGCGCCTTCAGATGGCGCTTCAGCCGGACGATCCGGTCGATGCAGCTGACGATGGCCGGGTTCGCCGCGCCGTAGAAGCCGACGAAATAGTCCTGCATGTCGTGGATCAGCAGGACCGCGCGGGCGGGGTCGATGTTCCAGGACACCTTGTCCTGCGGCAGCTCCGCCGCGGTGGGCAGGGCATAGGGGGCGATGGATCGGATGGTCATGATGGGATGAGGTCCGTGAAGGCGTTTCGATCCCTCTCCCCTCCGGGGAGAGGGTGGCCCGAAGGGCCGGGTGAGGGGGTTGCGCGTGGCGGTGCGTCCGGCACACGCGCACCCCCCTCACCCCAACCCTCTCCCCGGAGGGGAGAGGGGGGATTGATGCTTCGCCCGCTCGCGCAGGGTCTGCTTGTCGACTTTGCCGACGGCGGTCTTGGGCAGGTCCGAGACGAAGACGAAGCGGTCGGGCAGCTTGAAGTCGGCCAGCCCCTGGCCGCGCAGGAAGCGGCGCAGCTCCGACGGCTTGGTGCTTGGCGTGGCGATGACGAAGGCGCAGGACCGCTCTCCCATCAGCGCGTCGGGCATGGCGACGACGGCGGCGTGGCTCACCGCGGGGTGGGCGGCCAGCAGGTCTTCGACCTCCTGCGCGTCGATCTTCTCGCCGCCGCGATTGATCTGGTCCTTGTTGCGCCCGCAGACGACGAGGTTGCCGCCCGGCGCCAGGCTGACCAGATCGCCGCTGCAATAGAAGCCCTCGGCGTCGAAGACACGGGCGTTGTGCGCGTCGGCCTTGTAATAGCCGCGGAAGGTGTAGGGACCACGGGTCCACAACTCCCCCACCGCGCCGGGCGGGACCGGGTGGCCGGCAGCGTCGAGGATGCGGATCTCGTCGTCGGGGCTCATCGGCCGGCCCTGGGTGTTGACCACCGTCCAGGGATCGTCGTCGAGCCGCGTGTAGTTCACCAGCCCTTCCGCCATGCCGAACACCTGCTGGAGACGGCAGCCCAGCCGTTCCGGCACCCGTTCGGCGATGGCGGGGCTGAGCTTGGCGCCGCCCACCTGGACCACCTCCAGGCTGGACAGGTCCCCGCCGCCGCCGGCGGCCTCCAGCCAGACCGACAGCATCGGCGGAACCAGCGCCGCCCAGGTGACGCGGTGACGCGCGATCAACGGGAAGCAGGTCGCGGGGCTGGGGTCGCCGGCCATCACCACCGTGCCGCCGGCGTGGAACACGCCGAGCGCGCCGGGCGAGCTGAGCGTGAAGTTGTGGGGCGCCGGCAGGGCGCAGAGGAAGCGGCAGGACCCGTCCAGCCCGCAGATTTCGACGCTGCGGCGGACGCTGTAGAGATAGTCGTCGTGGGTGCGCGGGATCAACTTCGGCGTGCCGGTGCTGCCGCCGGACAGCTGGAAGAAGGCAACGCCGGACGGATCGGCGACGGGGTCCGGCCCGGCTGCGTCCTCCCCCAGCGCATCGCCGTCGGCCCAGGCGAAGCCGCCGATCCCGTCGTCGGACGGCGCGCCGAGCAGGAGCAGCCGCTCCGCCCCGACCGTCTGTGCCATCAGGGCGACCAGGGACGAGTCCGCCGCCGACAGCACGACCAGCGCCGGCTCGATCTGGCGCGCGTAGGCGGTCAGCTCATAAACGCCGTGGCTGTTCAGCGCGTTGACCGGCACCACCCCGCAGCGCAGCAGGGCGAAGAAGACCAAATAGAATTCCGCGCGGTTGGGCAGCCTGACCAGCGCGGTGTCGCCGGGCCGCAGGCCCTGCGCGCGGAAGGCCGCCGCCAGACGGAGCGATAGGGTTTGCAGATCGGCGTAGCGGAGCCGGCGTTCCCCACAGAGGATCGCGGTGGCCTCCGCTGCCACACCCTGGTGGCGGTCGATCACGTCGGTCAGCGGGTCGCCGGTCCAGTAGCCCTTGGCGCGGTAGCGCTCCGCGAACGCGGCGGGCCAGGGCGTGAAGGGAATGGTCACGACGCCAGCTCCACCGGAAGGTCGGTGTTGGAGGGCCGGGCGGACGCGACGCCGAACAGGTTCAGCATGGTGGTCAGCTTGGCCGCCGTTTCCTCCCACTCCGCCGCCGGGTCGGAATCCGCGACGACGCCGGCCCCGGCGTAGAGCCGCAGGTGCCGGCCCTGAACCAGCCCGCAGCGGATGGACAGCGCCCATTCGCCGTTGCCCCGGCTGTCCATCCAGCCGACCATGCCGCCGTACCAGTTGCGGGCGTATCCCTCCAGCCGGTCGATGGCGTCGCGGGCGAGGTCGGTCGGCGTGCCGCAGATCGCCGGCGTCGGGTGCAGCGCGTGGGCGAGCCGCAGCGACGACACCATGGGATCAGCCAATTCACCGGTCAGCTCGGTGGACAGGTGCAGCATGGTTGGGGTGCGGATCACGCTGGGCGCGTCCGGCACCGCCAACGGGCTGCAATGGCCGGCGAGCGCCGCGCGCACCGCATCGACGACGTACCGGTGCTCCGTCCGGTCCTTTGTGGAGGCGAGCAGGGCCGCGGTGCGCTGGCGCTCCACCTCGGCGGACAGGCTGCGCGGGGCGGACCCGGCCAGGGGATTGCTGATCACGGTTCGTCCGGTCTTGCGGATCAGCAGTTCGGGACTCGCCCCTACCAGGGTCTGTCCGTAGGCGACCGGGGCCGCGAAGACGTAGGCTCCGGGATTCTGCCGCAGCAGGGCGCGCAGCAGGCGGCTCGGCGCGAAGGCCTCGCGCGCTTCCACGTCGAGCGGGCGCGACAGTACGACCTTCCTCAACGCGGTGTCGCGGAACAGGTCGATGGCCTGGGCCACCGCCGCTTCGAAGGCGTTGCGCCCCACCGTCTCCTCGACGGCGTTCAGCGCGACGGGGTCGGGATCGGCGGCCATGCGGCCGGCGTCCTCGTAATCGCAGTGCTCGGGAATGAACAGGCGGGCGTGCTGGCGTCCATCGAAGGGGACGGCGCCGACCAGGATGGGATTCTCGACACCCTGGGCCTTGCGGCGGCGGAAAGCGCGGTCCAGCGCCTCCTCCCACCGGCCATCGGCGAAGCTGCGGTCGTCGAGGGCGACGTCCAGCCGCTCATCCACGCCATAGGCTTTCAGGACGCGGCCACGCGAGGCGAAGGCGAAATCCGGGTCGGAACGGCCGCCGAGCGGCCGCTCCCCGGCAGGCAGGGGTAGAACGTCCATGGAAACACGAGCCTCCACTGTCCATCCGCCAGCGCGGACGACGTTGACATGTTCGGAAAAAGCGCGCCGTTGACGGTTCGGGCGGACGCGGGAATCACCACCGGCGTTCTGCCGGAGCCATGAGTGGCGTCCGCATACATAAAGATGCGAATAATTCTCATTCGCAATATAGGGATATGTCCGATTTCGCGCAAGCGCTTTCTGCAACCGGCGCGGGATTTTTCTCCCTCGGACTTAATCGCCCGCTTCCGCCACCCTCCGGTCGTGCGTTCTGGCGCCCAAGCGGTCGGACAGGCGGAAGACCAGGGACAGCACGACGGGCAGGACCGTCACCGTTACCAAGCTGGAGATCAGCAGGCCGCACAGCACGACCAGCCCCAGCCCGCGGTACAACTCCGTCCCGGCGCTGGACACCGCAACCATCGGGATCAGGCCGGCGACGGTCGTCACCGTGGTGATCAGGATGGGGCGCAGTCGGCTCCGCAAGGCGTCGGCGATGGCTTCCGCCCCGGACATGCCGTGCGTCCGTCGGTTCACGGCGGCCTGTTCGACGATCAGGATGGGGTTGTTCACCACCGTCCCGACCAGCACCAGGAAGCCCATCATGGTCAGCACGTCGAAGGGCTGGGGCGGGCCGAAGCCTCCGGGCAGGCCGGCGACGAGGTTGTAGAGCCACAGCCCGACCAGCCCGCCGCCGATCCCCGTGGGCACCACCGCCATGATGATCAGCGGGTAGCCCCAGTGCGAGAAGACGGCGACCAGAACCAGATAGGTGATGGCGAGCGCCAGCAGGAACCCGCCGGTCAGGGCGGAGCGCAACTCGTCCAGCGATCCGCCGGCCCCGGTGATGCGGGTGCTCATCCCGTCGGGAATCACGCCCTCGGCGCGCAGACGGTCCACCAGATCGGTCCGCACCGCGGCGATGCCGGATTCCAGCGCCACCGACCGCGGCGGGATGATGGTCAGGGTGACCGTCCGGAATCCGTCGATCCGCGCGATGCTGGAGGAGCCTACGGTTTCCCGCAGCTCGGCGAGGCTGGACAGCGGCACCGGAACGCCGCGGCCGGTGTGGAGCACCAGATCGGCGAAGCCCTGGCGGTCGCGGCCCAGGCCCCCGGCCACCCGCAGCTGGATGTCCAGCGTCTCGTCGTTCAGCAGATACTCGTCGGCGAAGGCGCCATCCGAATAGGCGCGCAGCGTGTAGCCCAGCTCGGCCAGCCCGATGCCCATCTCGCCCGCGCGCTCCCAGTTCGGGTGCAGCTCCAGGAAGGGCTGCGACATGGCGAGCGTGGGCGGGGAGGGGTCGCTGTTGACCTGCCCCTCGGGGAAAAGGTCGCCCGCGCGGTCGAGCACCGTCAGCGCCGTGGCGTAGAGCGTGGTCAGGTCGCCGCCGCTCAGCTCCAGACGGATGGCGCGGGCGCCGCCGCTGTTGCCGGAGAAGATCGACCCGCGCGCGGCGAAGCCGCGCATGCCGGGAATCGCCCTCATCCGCTTGGTGACGTTGGCGATCAGCGCGTCGGTGTCGGCGGGGTTGATCGGCTCCGTCACGAAGCGGATGAAGCCGGGGCGGATGAAGCTCAGATTGACGCGCAGCGGCGGAATGCCGGTCTCGGCGTCGGTGCTTGCCGCGCCCACCTGACGGCTCAGCAGCGGGTCGATCTGCCGCCAGACCTCCTGCATCGAGTCCATGCTGTAGCCGGGCGGGGCGGCCATGAAGCTGAAGATGGTGGCCTCCTCGCCCTCCGGCAGATATTCGGCGGGCGGCACCATGGTGAGCATGACGGCTATCATGGCCGCGGCGGAGACGGCGAGGATCGCCAGCTCCCGCCGTGCGCTGCGCAGCATCCAGCGCACCGCCACACTCAGCGCGCCCTCCTTCTCGGGAGCCTTTCCTGCCGCGGACGCTGCCGGGGACGCCACCGACCAGCGCCCGGCGACGACGGGGACCAGGACCAGGGCGGCGACCATCGACATGATGACGGCGCCGGTGATGGCGATGGCGATGTCGGAATAGAGCTGCCCGGCCTCCGCCGTGATGAACAGCACCGGCAGGAAGACCAGGACGGTGGTGAGGGTGGAGGACAGGATCGCCGGCCACACCTCGGCGATGCCGTCTTCGGTCGCGGCGGCCTTCGACTTGCCCATGCGCAGATGGCGGGCGATGGCGTCCAGCGCGACCACGCTGTTGTCCAGCGTCATGCCGATGGCGAAGGCGACGCCGGACAGCGAGATCACGTTGATGCTGCGCCCCGCCGCCGCCAGGACCAGCAGGGTCGCCAGCGTGCAGACCGGCATGCTCGCCGCCGCCGCCGCGGTCGCCGGGATGGAGCGCAGGAACAGCAGGAGCACCACCGCGGCCAGGACGCTGCCGGCGATCAGGTTGCTCAGCACGTTGTCGATGGACCGTTCCATGTAGCGCACGTCCTCCGACAGCAGCCGCATGGACAGCCCGCGTTCCTTCAGGGCGTGGCGGTTCAGCTCCTCCACCGCCCCGGTCACCGCCTCCTTGACGGCGATGACGTTGGCGCCGGCCCGCTTGCCGATGGTGACGAGCAGGGTGGGACGCCCGTCGGCGAAGGCGACGCTGCGCGCCTCCTGGGTCGCCATGGTCACCGATCCGACGTCGCGCAGGCGGATGGCCGTGCCGTTCTCCCGCGCGACGATCAGGTTGGCCAAGTCCTCCAGGTCGGCGAAGCGCCCGATGGTGCGCAGGAAGTAGCGGCGCTTGCCGAAGTCACGGTCGCCGCCGGAAACGTCGCGGTTGCGCGCCCGCACGGCGTCGCGCACCGTCCCCACATTCAGGTTGCGGGCGGACAGCTTCAGCGGGTCGAGCAGGATGTGGATTTCCTGCGCGGCCCCGCCGATCACCTCGGCCTTCGCCACGCCGGCAACGCGCTCCAGCCGCGGGCGAAGGACGTTCTCGATCCAGTTGGTCTCGCGCTGGATGGAGTCCGGGTCGGTGGCTCCGTCAAGCCGCTCGACGCCGAAGAACAGGAAGGGCTCCGCCGTCGCGGATTCGGCGACGATGCGCGGGCGGTCCACCGTCTCCGGGTAATCGGTGACCTGGGACAGCGCGTTGTCGATGTGGATCAGCGCCTCGTCGATGGAGGTGCCGGAGGGGAATTCCAGTTCAACCTGACCGCCGCCGAACTCGGCGCTGGAGGACAGGCGGACGAGGCCGGGGATGGCGCGCAGGTATTTCTCCTGCTCGATCAGGATGTCCTGCTCGACGTCCTGCGGGGTGGCGCCGGGCCAGTTGGTTTCCACCATGATCCGGCGCGGGCTGATGTCGGGGATCATCTGCACCGGAATGCGGAAGACCGACACCGCGCCCAGCAGGCACAGGATCAGGACCGACACCAAAGCGGCCAGCGGGTTGCGCAGGATCAGGCGGGTCATCGTGACTCCGGGTAGGAACTTGCGGTTTCCCCTCTCCCCTCCGGGGAGAGGGTTAGGGTGAGGGGGGTGCGCTCGGCGGAACGTCCGGCTAAAGCGCAACCCCCTCACCGCCCGCTTCGCGGGCACCCTCTCCCCAGAGGGGAGAGGGCTGAACTCTTCACCCCACCATGTCCGGGACGACCGGCTGGTCGGGGCGCAGGCCCTCGTTGCCCTGGACGACCACCAGATCGTCGGGGCGAAGCTCGGGGCTGAGGACTTCCACATGGTCGCCGGAATGGCGGCCCGTGCGCACCGTCACCGGGCGGGCCACCGCCCCGTCGCCACCGCGCTGCACCACCCAGACGCGCGCGCTGCCGTCGGGATGGCGCTGCACCGCGTCCGCCGGGACCTGCAGCGCGATCTCCGCCACTCCGGGCGCCGGGCCGAGCGCGACGCCGACGCGCGCCGACATGCCGGGCATCAGCCGCCCCTCGGGGTTGGGAAGCGCGATGTGGATGCGGAAGCTGCGGCTGACCGGATCGGCGGCGGGCACCACCCGCTCCACCGCCGCGGCGATGCCGGCCCCCTCCGGCGCGTCGGCGACCAGAACGGTGACCGGCGTGCCGGCCGTGATGCGCCCGTGCTGGCGCTCCGGCACATCGACGACGACGCGCAGCGGGTCGGTGGCGGTGAGTTGAAGCACCGAGCCGCCGGACCCTACCCACTCCCCGCGCCCGGTGCGCCGTTCGGTGACCACCCCGGCGAAGGGCGCGGTCAGCCCGTGACGCGCCACCTGCTCCCGCTGGATGGCGACGGCGGCGCGGAGCTGGCGGACCTTGGCCTCCTCGATGGCGGCCTGGGCGAGTTGCGTGCGGTAGCGGGACTGCGAGACGCTCTGCACGCCGGCCAGCGCCTCGGCCTCGCGGGCCAGCCGCAGGGCGTCGCGCTGGAGGTGCTCGGCCTCGGCCAGGGAATGTTCCAGCCGCTCCAGTTCCAACCGGGCGACGATGTCGTCCAGCCGCAGCAGGGGCTGCCCGGCCTCCACCCGGTCGCCGGCCTCGACCAGCAAGGCATCCACCCGGCCCTCGACCTGAGCGGACAGGGCGCTGCTCTGCGGCGACACCAGCGTGCCGGGGAGGTGCAGCGTCTGGCGGACGGGGGCGGCGACCACCGCCGTTACCTTCACCCGCGTCTGGGCGGCGGCAGGAAGCGCCGCGGCGAGCAAAGCGGCGGTCAGCAGGATCGGCATGGCACGGGTCATCATCCGGTTCCCTCCAGGGCAGGGTCGCTCATTGGCGCTTCGCGCATCGTGGTGGCGGTGGCGGTCACGGCGGCGGCGAGCGCCAAGGCACCCAGGCCAAGCGCCAGGATTCCCACGGCGGGGCTCAGCAGCGTCGCCAGCAGGCCCATGCCGATGGTGCCGGCGCTGTCGCCGAACACGTCCTGCGCGGTCCACAGGCTGTTGACGCGACCCAGCAGGTGGTCGGGCGTGTGACCCTGGACCATGCTGTATTCCAGGAGCGAGGCGATGGAGGTGGCGTAGCCGAACAGCACCAGCAGCGGCAGCGCCACATAAAGGCTCCCGGCGGCCCCGATCACGGCGACGCAGGCGAAGGCGCCCATGCAGGCGCCGCCCATCACCAGACCCGGCCGCTCCAGCCGCGCGGCCCAGCCGCTGAACGCGGCGCCCAGCGTCGCCCCGATGGGAACGGCGCTGTACATCAACCCGGTCTCGAAGGCGCCGCCGCCGAACACCTCCTCGACCAGAGCCGGGAAGAGGATGCGGATGGAGGTGGCGACCGTGGTCAGGCAACCGAGCGCGACCACGCTCACGATGACCTTGTGGCCGAACAGGAAGACGAAGGCCTGCGCCATGGCGCGCAGCGGATTCTCCCCGGCCTCGCCCTGCGGCATCATCCGGGGCAGGCCGAGCAGAGTCAGAACGGTCAGCCCGGTGCCCAGCGCTGTCAGCAGATAGACCCAGCCAACGCCCAGCCCGGCGATCAGCAGGCCGCCCAGCGCCGGCGACAGGATGGTGGCGACGCGCATCGACAGCATGCCCAGCGCGCGGGCCTGCACCAGATTGGCGCGCCCGACGAGATGGGGCATCGCCGCCATCAGGGCGTTGACGCCGATGGCTCCGAAGAAGCCGTCCCAGAAGGACAGGGCGTAGATCGCCGGAAGGGACGGGGAGGGCAGCGCCGCGTTGGCCGCCAGCCCGAGGAAGCCCAGGCCGCAGACGCTGCGAGCGAGCAGGATCAGGCGGCGGCGGTCCATCCGGTCGGCCAGCACGCCGCCCAGCAGCAGGCCCAGGAACATGCCGACGCCGTCGCAGGCGGCGGCGATCCCGACCTGAAGGCTCGACCCGGTGAGAGCGTAGACCTGGACCGGCACCGCCACCGACAGCAGGCCGAGCGCTATCAGCGAAATCGTCCGGGCGATCAGCACGCGGCGGAAATCGGGGTTGGTCTTCAGGAGGCTGAGATCGACGAAAAGGTTCGACAGGGTCATGGGCGGGCCTTTCCGGCACCGGCGCCCGCGGCAACGGGACCGAGGGCGGCTTTCAGAAGGCGGGCGCGCCCGCCCCCGGCGCGGGCCGGGGGCGGGCGGCGGCGGATCAGAAGCGGTAGTTGGCGGAGACGTAGTAGTTGCGCCCCACCTCCACCGACGTGAAGTTGACGTTCTTCTCGCTGAGGATGACGTCGGTGATGTTCTTGACGCCGGCCCCGACGGTCAGCGCCTCGGTGACGTCGGCGCTGACACCCCAGTTCAGCAGAGTGTAGCCGGGCATCTTGCTGGTGCCCTGGAGCTGCGGGCCGGTGTAGCTGGTCGACACCGACGTGCTGATGTTGTCCAGCGCCTGCCAGGTCAGGGAGGCGTTGATCTTGTGGCGCGGACGGTAGTCCAGTTCCGCACCGTTGCTCTGTTCGGTGTAGAGGTAGGTGTAATTGCCCGACAGCAGCAGCTTCGGCGTCAGGCTGACGGAGCCGGTCACCTCGACGCCCGAGATGTCCACATTGTTGATGTTGCTCCAATTGCGGGAGGGCGGCGGCCCGGCATTGTAGACCGCCTGGATCATGTCCTTGACCTTGTTGTGGAACAGCACGACGCTGCCGTCCCAGCGGTCATAGCGGGTTTCCAGGCCGATTTCGTAGTTGGTGCTGGTCTCCGGTTCGAGGTCCGGGTTGCCCGACAGGAAGCAGCGGCCGCCGCAGCTCACGATCCGGTATTCGCGGCTGAGCTGGTAGGCGTCCGGCGCCTTGTAGCCCTGGCTGACGCCGGCCTTCAGCGACAGCGCGTCGGTCAGCGCGTAAACGACGTTGGCACGGCTGGTGAAGTTGCCACCGAAGATCTCGTGGTGGTCGTAGCGGGTGCCGACCGTCAGGGTCAGCCCGTCGATCAGCCCGATCTGGTCCTGGAGATAGACGGCCTTCTGCCCGATCTCCGACTTGCCGGACTGCAGGAAGGTGTTGGGGTCCTCCACCGTCTGCTTGCGGTATTCCGCACCCGCGGTCAGCCGGTTGAAGCCGAGCTGGAAGTTGCTGCGGCCGTGCAGGAACAGGTTCTTCTCCTTCAGGTGCCGCTGCTGCGGCGCGTTGAAGGACGAGTTGAAGTCGTCGATGCGGCCGTCTTCGTAGTTGGCCTCCACCAGCGTGTCGCCCCAGCCCCAGTTGCCGCGGTGGGCGGCGCCGAAGGTGTTGCGAACGATCTCCTGCTTCTGGGAGGAGAGCCAGCGGTCGTAATAGCCGCGGGGCCGGTTGTCGCGGTTCAGGCCGTAGTTGGCCTCCAGCGTCTGGTTCTCGGTGACGTCGAAGGCCAGCGTGGTCAGCAGGTTCGCCAGGTTCTTCTTTTCCAGGACCGGAACGACGCCGTTGTAGCGGGAGTCGTCGTACCAGGCCTGCCGGTTGAAGTATTCGGCGGAGACCGAGGCCGAGACCTTGTCCACGATCGGGCCGGCGGCGTAGAGGCCGGTGCGGTACTGGGTGCCGCCGCGGCCCGGTTCGACGACGCGGTAGTCGCCGTTGATCTCGCCCGACCACTTGTCGGTCGGCTTCTTGGTGATGATGTTGACCACACCGCCGATGGCGTCCGATCCGTAGAGCGACGACAAGGGACCACGCACGACCTCCACCCGCTCGATCGCCGACATCGGGATCGAGTGGTAGTCGAAGTCGCCGCCGCGCCACAGCGCGTCGGAGGTGGACACCCGGCGCCCGTTCACCAGCACCAGCGAGTAGTTGGCGCCCATGCCGCGGATCACCACCTCGTCGCGGCCGGTGGCGTCGGTGCGGTCGTTCACGCCCACCGAACGGCCCAGGATTTCCGGCAGGCCGGAGGAGGCGACGCCTTCCTTCTTCAGGTCTTCCGACGTGATGACGGTGGTGAAGGCGGGAGCGGTCAGCGTGCTTTCCGGCGTGCCGGTCGCCGTCACCGTCACCGGTCCCAGCGTCTGAACGGCGGGCGCCCCTTGTGCGGCGGCCTGCTGGGCCAGCGCCGGCGTTCCCCCCGCCAGCGCGACCACCAGAGCCGCACCCACCATGGTTGCGGATTTCGCCGCAGCCACTGGACGACCCGCCGCCGCCCCTTCCTCTGCACACGCCCCCGATGTGCGAATGGTCATGCTCATATCCCCTGATTAGGCAATTCCGTAATTGCTAATGAGACTCATTCGCAACTACCTCTTTCGATTGTTAGTGCATATCCCTTTTCGCCGCAAGGACTATGACTCGGCCCGGTTGTTTTTCAGGCGGGCGCCATCACTCACCAGGGGGGTCATTCCGCCGGGTGGGCAAGCGGTTGGACGCCCATCTCCGAGTCCGAGCGCTCGACCGGGGAGGCCCAGACGCTGTCCCGCGGGCCGCTGAGGGCGCGCCGCTCCGCTCCACGGGCCATCGCGGCGAAGACCAGCCCACCGGCCAACGCCACCAGATCGACTCCGATCAACCCATCCGACAGCCAAAGACCCGGCATGACGAGGCCGAGCAGCGAGGTCGCCGGGATGGCCGCGGTGGCCACCGCGCTGGCCCACAGAAGTTCCACCCCCGCACGGGACGCCCCGCGAAAAAAGGCCCAGGCGCAGGCGCCCAGAAAGACCGCGTAGTAGATGCCCCAATGCCAAGCGTGCAGGTCGTCCACCAGCCCGCTCAGCCATTTCCCGGCGGCGATGGTCAGCGACAAACCGGCCACGCAGCCCAGGCAGACTCCAACCGTCCCGGCGCCCAGCAGGCGGGTGGTGCGGCTCTGCTCGACCGGGCCGACGATCGACCGGCCTTTTGCCTGCCGCTCCGTCCGCCGCCGCGATTCGATCCACAGCAGGTTGCCGGTGTAGAACAGCGCCGCCCCGGCCAGCCCGAGCAGGAAGTAGGACCAGCGCACGATGCCGCCGCCAAAGCTCCCGAAATGCAGCGCGAAGAAGGCGGAGACGGTGGCCGACCATCCGTTCTGATGCCCCGGCATGTATTCGGTGTCGATGATCCGGCCGTCCACCGCCCCCATCAGCACGAAGCCCTCCCGCCGCACGAGGTAGCGCGGATCATAGCCCCAGACGCGCACGGTGGCGGCCCCGGTGCCGGCGTCGTGATACTCCAGGCTGACCGGCTGGAAGCCGGGGGCGAGGCTGTGGACGCGGGTCAGGAATTCCTTGGGCGGCAGCATGCCCGCCGGACCCATGTCCTTCGAGACGGTGCGGAACGGGCTGCTGGCCGCCGCCACGGCGCGCATCTGCCCGCCATAGACCACGCGGTCCAGCGTGTCGTAGATGTGGTCGTGCAACCCGAACACCACCGCCGACAGGGCGATGACGAGGTGGAAGGGCAGGCTGATCAGCCCCAGCACGTTGTGGGCGTCCAGCCACAGGCGCTTCACGTTCCGGGTGACGCGCAGGATCAGGAAATCCTTGACCAGCGACGGCAGCAGGATGATCACGCCCGACACCAGGGCGACGACGTAGAGCGCGCTGGCGATGCCGGTCACCGTTGTGCCGATGTCGAGATCGCCCGGGATGCCCACGGTGCGGTGAAGGAAATCCACCAGCAGCCCGATGCCGGATGGGTTGAGCTGCTCTACGGCCACCGATCCGTCCGGCGCCAGGGTGGCGGCCCAGGGGGCGGGGTCGAAGCGTTCCTCCGTCCAGGTCAGACGCAACGGCGCCTCTCCGGCCAGGGCCGGCTCGACCGCCAGGGTGAAGTCCCGCACCTCCGGCCGCAGGGCGCGCGTGGCGGCGACCAGGTCCTCCGCCCGGTCGAGCGTCGCCGGAGTCACCGCCACCGGCGGCGTGATCCAGCGTTCCAGCGGTTCCTTGAACATGGTGAGGGCGCCGGCATAGAAGCAGACGAACAGGATCAGTCCGGTCAGGATGCCGGTCCAGGTGTGGACCTGCCGGTAAAGGCGCACAACGTCGGTGCGGATGGCCATGGCTCGGCTCGCGGCTGTGAGGGCGGGGCGGGTGGGCGAAAGGTCAGTGCAGCAGCGGGCTGCGCGCGGCGAGCAGCGCCGTGTGGGCCAGGATGTTGGCGCAGCCCAGCCACAGCCAAGCCTGACGCCCGCTGCGGAACAGGAAGCAGACGCTGGCCACCCCCAGCCAGATCGGAACGACGAGCCACATGATGAATTGCAGCTTGTTCACCGCGGCCGGCCCGCCGGGGCCGATCCAGGCGAACAGTCCCGCCACGGCGATGGCCAGCGAGAATCCCAGGACCACCCCGGCCACACTCTTGCTCCACCAGTCCGGATGGATCGGGGCGTGTGTGTTGCGGATGGAGGATGCGTCGGTCATCGCTCAGCCCTCCCGGCGTGCGGGCATGGCTCCGCGGACGGCGGCGGCGAAGGGCAGGATGGTGAGGACCAACATCCCGACGGTAAGGCTGGTGAACAGCGCGGTCACCGGATGCATCACCACTGACCACAGCAGCCACCCTTCCAGCAGCGCGAGCGTCCCGATCATCCGGCTATGGCGACCGGCCAGCGGGCGGGTCAGCCATTGCTGGCGCGGTGCCGAAAGATAAAAGCAGGTAATTCCGACCACGGTCGCGGCCAAAGCCAGCCCGTGAAAGGCGGCTTCTGCCATCGGTGCGGTTCCAATCATGGCGCGCCAATCCGATTTGGTGGAGAAAGGCCATGTTTTGCCAATCAGGAATTGAAATTGCAAGTGATTCCTATTTGCATTAAGAATCATGGCCGCGGCGGGTGACCGACCCTTGCTCCGTGTTCTTTCAAGAAGCCTCGGAAGCTGGCTTTGCCCATGGCTGCGGAGCGCGGGTGGACGGGCCGCCGCGTGGTGTCGCTCAAGCCGAAGCGTTTCTCACCCGCCCATCGAACGCACGGCAGAACGGCGACGCCGGCCTCAGGGCGTTTGCAATGGCAGGTTCAGGCTGGTTTCAGGTCAGCCATTGCGTCATTCCGGCGCTGCTGGACACCACCGCGTCGATGCTGTCGCGCAGCTTGGCGAGGCTGATCGGCTTCACCAGATAGCCGTTGACGTTGTGCTCCTTGGCGAAGCGCACGGTGCTGAGGTCGGCGTCACCGGTCAGGAAGATCACCGGGGTCTTGTCCACGTCCTTCACCTTGATCCCGCGCACGCCCTGCAGGAACTGCTTGCCGTTCATCGGCGCCATGTGGATGTCGCAGAAGACGATGTCCGGGCGTGTGCGCACCACCTCCATCAGCCCGTCCTTGCCGTTCGAGGATTCCTGGATCGAGCGGACGCCGATCTCCTTCAGCACCTTGCGGATCAGGCCGCGGGTGAAGTTGTCGTCCTCGACGATCAGGATGCTCAGCTTCGCGTAATCTACCACCATAATGGGCTGCCCTTGTTCAAGACGTCGATTTCAAGACGTCGGTGCGGGACTGTGCGACGCCCGCATCGCGGCGGTCGCGGTGATCAACTCGTCCAGGGTGGCGTCCAGCATGCTGGCGAGAAGCGCGGCAGTCTCCGCGTCCCCGGCGTCCAGCAGGTCCTGGGTGTCGGCGGCCAGCCGGCCCAGCCGGGCCGCCCCGATCGACAGGGCCGCCCCCTTCAGCGTGTGGACCGCGTCGCGGGCCGGGCCGGCGGCTCCGGCCTCCAGCGCCGTCACGGCGGCCTGGATCAGCCCCGGCGCCATGCCCAGGAAATCGCCGAGGAAGACCATGGCGTCCGGGTCGTCGCGGCCGAAATTCTGGCTCAGCTGGCCGAGGTCGAAAATCTGCGGGTCGATGTCGGCGTCCGCCCAGCTCGGCGCGGGCGGCGCTTCGGCCACGGCGGCCGGCTCCGGCTTGGCAGGCGTCCGGCGGGCCGGCAGGCGCAGCGAGCGGGCTTGCGGCAGGAAGCGGTCCAGCGTTTCGGCGAGCAGCCGGGATTCGATGGGCTTCGTCAGATAGCCGTCCATCCCCGCTTCCAGACAGCGTTGCTGTGTGCCCGGCAGGGCGTCAGCGGTCAGGGCGACGATGGGCAGCCGGGTCACCGCACCGGCGCCCAACGCCTCCGTCAGCTCCCGCTCGCGGGCACGGATGGCGTGGGTCAGGCCGAAGCCGTCCATCTCCGGCATGTGGAAGTCGGTCAACAGCAGGCCATAGCGGCCGGGCTGCAGCATCTCCAGCGCGCGGGCGCCGTTGTCGGCCATTTCAATGGCGTAACCGCGCTTGTTCAGCATGCGGCGGATCACTGTCTGGTTGATCGGGTTGTCCTCCGCCACCAGGATCAGCGCCCCGGCCGCGATGGCGGATTCGATGGGCGGCGGTTCCCAGCCGGTGGCGTCGTGCTCCCGCGGTTCCGACCGCCGTTCCAAACTGGCCCGGCCTAGCGCCGCCGCGATGGCCAGCCAGACCCGCCGCCGCCGCAGAGGCAGATTGACGGCGCACAGCAGCCCGATGCGGTCGGCTTCCGACATGGTGGAGGCCAGCGCCCGCGGCACGGCCAGGATGACCGCCGGCACGGGACCTCCGGCGAAGGCAGGGGACTGCACGATGGCGCGGCAGCAGGCGATGGCGGTTTCGGACTGAACCCCGCCATTGACCAGCACCACCAGCCGCCCCGGACCGGCCTGGGTACCGGTCACCGCCTCGAGGCCGCCGGTCAGGTCGTACCAGCCCAGCGGGGCGATGCCGGCGGTGGCCAGAATGCCCTCCAGCGCTTGGCGGCCGGCGCCGTCGAAGCCGACAGCCACCACGCGGGCGTCGTCCACCGCCACCGCCGGGGCCGCCGGCGTCCGGGGCTGCGGGCAGTCGGCGATGGGGGCGGCCACCGCGAAGGGCAGCTCGAACCAGAAGGTGGACCCCTCGCCGAACACCGAATCCACACCGATGCCGCCCCCCATCATGGTGCACAGCTTGTGGCAGATCGTCAGGCCGAGCCCGGTGCCGCCGAAGCGGCGCGAGGTGGAGCTGTCGGCCTGCTGGAAGGGCTGGAACAGCTTGGCCCGCTGCTCCTCGGTCAGGCCGATCCCGCTGTCGGTCACGGCGAAGCGCAGCGTCACCCCGCCGTCCGCGGCACCATCCATGCCGGACCGCGGTTCGGCGCTGACCGTCACGGCGACGCTGCCCTTCTCGGTGAATTTGACGGCGTTGCCCATCAGGTTGATGAGGATCTGCCGCACGCGCGTCGGGTCGCCCGTCAGCCGGTCGGGAACGCCCGGTCCGACGTCGACGGACAACTGAAGCCCCTTTTCCTCGATGCGCCCGGCCACCAGCTCCGCCGACTCTTCGACCACCTCCAGGGGGGAGAAGGGGACGGATTCGATCTCCATCTTCCCAGCCTCGATCTTGGAGAAGTCCAGGATGTCGTTGATGATGATGAGGAGCGCCTGGGCCGACGACCGGATGACGCCCAGCATGCCGTGCTGTTCCTCGGTCAGGTCGGTCTGGTCCAGCATCTCGGCCATTGCCGTTACACCGTTCATCGGCGTGCGGATCTCGTGGCTCATCACCGCCAGGAAGGAGGACTTCGCCCGCGTCGCCTCCTCCGCCTGGTTCTTGGCCTCGTGCAGGGCGGTTTCCCGCTGGGCGATCTCGGTGACGAAATGCTGCACCGAGCGGGCCATGGCCCCGACCTCGTCCCGGCGTCCGGTGTCCACGATGGCGCCGGTCAGCGGGTTTCCCGCCAGATGAACCATCTGCCGTTGCAGGCGGTCCAGCGGACGGGTGATCGAGCGGGCGGCGTAGAAGGCTCCGGCGATGGCCAGCAGCAGGCCGGCGGTGGCCCCGAGCACGAGGGCGGACCGCAGGAAGGCCCCGATGGTTTCGGCGTTGCTGCGGAACGTGTCGTTCAGCGCGCTGGCGCCCGACGCCATCTCCTTCGCGTCCGCGTCCATCTGGGCGATCATCAGGTCCTGGACGCTCAGCCCCTCGCGCACCTTGTCCAGGCTGTCCCGCCAGCTGGCTACGGCGGACATCATGCCACCGCGCACCAGCGGGGGCAGGGCGATCCGCGCGATCTGCTCCTCCACCGCCGCGCCGTCCGCGATCAGCGCGATGGTCGCGCCGATGTCCCGGTGGCTCACCGCGTCGGCGGTGGCGTGCGCCAGCTTCAGCACGGCGATGGTCACGCCCTGCGCCTGCTGTTCGGTCTCGTTGGCCGACACGGCGTGGGCGGTGAGTTCGGTGACCTCGTTCAGCGTGGCGGCGTAGGCCGTGCCGTAGACGTTCAGGATCTGGTCGATGCGCTTTTCCAGCTCCTGCGCGCTGTCCCGGATGTCGCCGCCGTCCATCAACGCGCTGGACACCTGCGAGACCGCCGCGACGATGCGTTTTTGCCCCCGGCTCCCGCGCCCTTCCGCGACGGCGGCCCGCTCCAGTGCCTCCTCCAGCGTGTCCGCGCTGTTGCTCAGGCGCAGCATCAGCACGCCGGTGTCGTGCGCACCGGAATTGCCGGGTGCGGCGCCACCGCCTTGAGGCTGGCCGTGTTCGCGGGACAACCGGGCCGCCTCGTGCCGCCACAGACCGGCCAGCGCGGCGTAGATGCTGCGGGCGTTGTCCAGCACGTCGCGGTGCAGGGTCAGGCGGCGGTCGGAGTCCGCCACCGTCTCGGCATAGCCGAGGTTGGCGAGGTTCTGCCGCTGACGGGCGGCGTCGGTGATGTCGATCAGCCGGGCCGCCTGCTGGGCCATGGCGCCGATCAGGGCGTCGTTCCGCTCGGTGACCGCCTTCAGCTCCTCCATCTGCGTGGCGTAGCGGTCCAGAATCCGCCGCGTCTCGCTGACGGCGCTTTCCAGCGCATCGTCCTCGGTGGCGTCGGCCAGGGCGTCCAGATGGCGGCGCGCCTCGCCGGTGTGGGCGTCGAAACGGACGGCCTGCGCCGCCCGCCGGCTGGCCGCGGTGTTCAGATAGTCGGAGCGCGCCGCCTCCGCCCCCAGCAGTTCGCGGTAGATCGTGCCGGCGGTGACCACCGAACCGTTGGCGCGGTCGGATTGCTGCAGCAGGAACCACGCGACGATGGCGATGGCCGCCGCCACCAGCACGGGCATGCCGCCGACCGCGGCGATCCGCTGGGCGATGTTGGTGCGGGTCATCACCGCGCGCCGCCGCTCACCGGGCGAGATCGACGCGGTGGAACAGGTGCAGGCCGAAGGGATTCATCCGATAGCCCGTCACCTCCTCGCGCAGCACCATGAACACCATGGAATGGGCCAGCGGCAGCCACGGCGCCTGATCCTTGAAGATCTCCTGCGCCCGATGGTACAGCGCGGTGCGCTTGGCGACGTCGGTGGTCTGCTTGGCCTCGATGATGGCGTCGTCGAAGGAGCGGTCGCACCATTTGCCCATGTTGCCGCCGCCCTTGCGGGCTCCCTCGCAGCTCAGCAGCGTGTAGAGGAAATTGTCGGGGTCGCTGTTGTCGCCGGTCCAGCCGATCATGCCCAGCTGGTGGTCGCCGTTCATCAGCCGCTTCATGTAGACCGACCAGTCGTCGGTCACCAGGGTGGCCTTGACGCCGACCTGGGCCAGATCGTTGGCCATCATTTCCGCCGCCCGTTTGCCGGCGGGCATGTAGGGCCGGGCCACCGGCATGTGCCACAGCTCGATCTCGAAGCCGTTGGCGTAGCCGGCCTCGGCCAGGAGCTGGCTCGCCCGCTTGGGGTCGTAGGGAATGTCGGTGATGGCGTCGTTGTAGCCCCAGCTCGTCGGCGGCAACGGATTCTTCGCCGTGCGCCCGGTGTCGCCGTAGAGTGCGTCGACCAGCGTTTCCTTGTCGATGGCCATGCTGAGCGCCCGGCGCACCCGCACGTCGTCCAGCGGCTTCCGCTCGACGTTGAAGGTGAGGAAGGCGACGTTATAGCCCTCCTGCCGCAACAGGGTCAGCGACGGGCTGTTCCGGATCTTCGGCAGGTCGGTCAGGTTGGGATAGGGCATGACGTGGCATTCGCCGGCCTGCAGCCGGTTCAGCCGGACCGTGGCGTTGGGGGTGATGGCGAAGACCAGGTTGTCCAGCGGCGGGCGCCCCGCCCAATGTCCCTCGAACGCCTTGTACTGGAGCAGATTGTCCTTCTGGTAGGAGAGAAGCTGGAAGGCGCCGGTCCCCACCGGCTCCAGATCGAACAGCTCCGGCGTCCCGCGCTTGGTCATGGTGTCGGCGTATTCCGCCGAGGTGATGGCGGCGAAGACCATCGACAAGTTGGCCAGGAAGGGCGCCTGCGGCCGGTTGAGGGTGAAGCGCACCGTCAGGTCGTCCACCGCCTCGATCGACTTCAGGATCGAGCCCATGGAGAGGTCGTTGAAGTAGTTGTAGGCCCCGTTTCCGACCGAATGGTACGGATGGTCCTTGTGCCATTGCCGGAAGAAGCTGAACAGCACGTCGGCGGAGGTCAGCGTGCGCGTCGGCGTGTAGCCGGGCGTGTCGTGAAAGCGCACGCCGGACCGCAGCTTGAAGGTGTAGACGGTGCCGTCCGGCGAGATGGTCCAGGATTCCGCCAGCGCGGGCACGATGCTCTTCGACTCCGCGTCGAAGCGCACCAGCGTGTCGTAGGCGTGCAGGATCGCGTCGAAGCTGGTGTTGGTGCGGGCCAGCGCCGGGGCCAGATTGTCCGGGTTGCCTTCCGAACAGAAGACCAACGTCGATGCCGCCTGGGCCTTCTGCTGCGCTCCGGCGCCCGCCAGAGCTGTCGCCGCGATCAGGAATGCCCCGCCCAACCGGGCCAACCCATTTTTCAACAAACCTGCCTTCACTGCACCGCACTCCTTCAACGGATCACCTGCCCGAGCCCCCAATTGGTTTGCGGAGATTAAAGCCAACGAACGCATACTTGCAATTGATGATATCTTTCAAAAGACAATCTTTAAGTTTCTCCGGGGAAACAATGCTTCGCCGTCGAAATTTTCTATAACGATCCGAACGCATCGAGAGGGATGGCGAGGAGCGCGCCGTTTCATTGAGCGGCTGGACAGGCGCCGATATGGACTGTCGCCAGAGCGGCGCGGCTCAGCCGCACGGAAGCGGACCGGTGTGAGGTTAAGTCGACTTAAGCTCGCAAAACGTGCGCAAATCACAAAATTTCGCAACTTCTCATATTGAAAAGCCGAAACCTCTCTGTTGAGGCAATCTTGGGAAAATCCGTTGACAATGTTGAGGGTGTGACGAAGGATGCGGCCGGACAAGCGGACGG
Source organism: Azospirillum baldaniorum (assembly GCF_003119195.2). Lineage (NCBI taxonomy): Bacteria > Pseudomonadati > Pseudomonadota > Alphaproteobacteria > Rhodospirillales > Azospirillaceae > Azospirillum > Azospirillum baldaniorum. The sequence goes on from NZ_CP022255.1 coordinate 655,371, forward strand.
GAGACCCCACGAACCATGGCCGGAGAAAGCCTCAAGGGGCTGCGCGAGGAGCGCGGGTGGAGCCAGACCGAGCTGGCCGCTTGGCTCAACAAGAGCCTGGGCCGCAAATACGACCGGGCGCAGATTTCGCGCTGGGAAAGCGGATCGGAGCGGACCCCCAAGGCGGTCGTGGACGCTGTCGAGACCGAGCGCAGGACCGATCGGCCGCGCCACGCCACCGTCGTGATGTGCGGCTCGGCGAAAGGAGGCGTTTCGAAGACAACCTCGGCCCTGTGCATCGCCTATTGCCTGCTCGCCCAGGGGTCGAAGGTTCTGCTGATCGATTGCGACAGCCAGGGCAGCGCCACCGTTCATCTCGGCTACTCGCCGACCCAGATGGACCAGATGGAGGTCGAGCGCCGGACCTTGTACTACGCCCTGGCGGACGACAGGCCGCTCGCCGACTACATCATCCAAACCCCGGAACCGCGGCTCGACCTCCTTCCCGCCTTCATGAGCCTGGCGGATGCCGACGTCGAACTTGCCCTTGGCAAGCTGGCCCCTCTTCGGCAGCGCATCGGCGAAGTCCGGAACCAGTACGACTTCATCGTTCTCGACACCGCCCCGAACCTGGGCGCCGTCACCGTCAGCGCGCTCGAGGCGTCGGACCTTCTGCTGGTGCCGTGCCAGACCGAGGCGTTGGCGCTCGTCGGCCTGCGAAACGTGCTGCACTCCCTGGAGAACCTGCGACGGCGCCGCAATCCCGGATTGCGCATGCTGGGTATCCTTCCCACGCTGTTCTCCGCCCGCCTGACCCAGGACCAGGCGACGCTGGAGGATCTGCGCCGGGGCTACGGCGATCGTTACCGCATCTTCGATCCCATTCCGAGGGCGACCGTGTTCGCCCAGGCGGCGGCGTCGGGCGTGATTCCTCTCGCCGCCGTCAAGAACATCCCCGGCCGCGCCGTCTTCGAGGAAATCGCCGCCGCCGCCCGCGCTGCCGCCAAGGAGATGAAGGCCCATGTCGCGTAAGCTCGCCCGCCGCACCGACCTGACCGCATCGGCCGAGGTGACCGGACCGGCGCCGAAGGCATTCGACCTCTCCGACGACTTCCCCTCGGTGCTCGAACTGGACATCGATCGCATCGACCGCCACACGCACCAGCCGCGCGCCGTGCAGGACGATGCCTCCCTCACCGAACTGCGGCGGTCCATCCTGCGGCATGGCCTGATGTATCCGATCCTGGTGACCCCCGGAGGTGGAGGCGGCTACGCCCTGGTCGGCGGCGGACGGCGTCTGCGGGTTTTCGAGTTGCTGGGCCGAACCACGATCTTCGCGCGGGTGCTCTCGGGAGACCCCGACGAGCTGGCGCTGGTCGACAATCTGCAGCGCAAATCACTGAACGCGGTCGAGACGGCCCGCTCGCTCGACGGCCTCCGCAACAAGCACGGCTACACCCAGGAAAAGCTGGCCGAAGTGATCGGCAAGACTCCCGCGGCGATCTCGCGGGCGCTCGGCATCCTCACTCTGCCGCAGGACGTCCTCGACGAGTACATGACCCTCGCCGACCGCGTCCCGCAAACCACGCTGGAGGAGGTCGCCGCCGCGCCCAGCGAAGACGGGCAGCGCAAGCTGTGGAGGCTCGCCAGAAGGGGAGCGACGGCGAAGGCGATCACCGAGCAGCGTCAGGAGATGAAGCGCAAGGAGCCGGATGGCCTCTTGCTCAAGAGACGCGCCGCCGGCGCCGCGGTCCGGGGGCTCGTCCAGATGGTTGCCAAGCTCGAGGAGAACCGTGAGGGCATCGGCGCTGCCGAACGCTCCACGCTCGAAGCGATTCAGACGAAGCTGGCGGCGCTCCTCGCCGATTGAACGGCCTGCCTCATCGGGCCGGCAGGGGAGGGCGGGGGCTGTTCACATGTGCCCCCTTGCCTACGCTTACTTGACGATGTCCAGCAGAGGCATCTGCCCGTCGCCACCCTTCGGCAGCGCCGCGCGACGGCGACGGCGGCTTTGGTTGGCCACCTCGGGAGTGACCGGAACGAAACGCTTGGGGCGCCCGCTCTCGTCGAGATCGTCGTTGTTGACGACCAAGGTGAGTTCGCGTTCGTTGACGGCCCGCTCCGCCACCGCGCGGCGGATCTGGTCGAGGAAGGACTGGGAGGGATAAAGGTTGTACTCGACGTCGACGTACTTCCGCCCCTCCTTGATCTCCTCGATCTCGATGCGGTCGAGAGCCCCGATCTGCGTGTCGGCGAGCGCTTTGACCACGTCGTGAATCCGCAGCCGCATGTCGCGGAACCGCGACCACTCCGACATTCCGGAATCGCGGATGATGTCGCGGGCGGTGATGCTGACGACCGACTGCGAGGGGTCCTGCCTCAGCGTTTCCGCGATGCGCTTGAACAGCCAGCGCGAGAACGGGTTGCGGATCTTCATCAAGGCTTCGTATGAGATCGAGTGCCAATCGACCCGGCGGATTGCCTCGCGGAGCATCATGTTGAACTGGACGAAGGTCTCCGCATCGCTGCTCTCGTCATCGAGGATCGAGGAGTCGTCGGCGTCGTCCGTCTCGCTGGGACGCTGCCGCAACCCGAGGCCGGCGAAGATGCCGGAGTCCATCATGACCTTGCGGCGGCCGCGGCGCTCGATCTGGACCGTGCAGCGCCGCATGATCATCAGCGCTTCCTTGATCTCGGGAATGCTGAGGGTGTGCCGGACCGAGCGAAGCTCCTGCCAGACCTCGTAGAGCGAGAAGCGCAGGATCGCCTCCCCATTGTCCACCGACAGGCGCGCCGGGTCCGAGGCCAGCTTGCGGATCACGTCCTCGATGATCTGTTCGCGTTCACCCGGATAGGCGTCGATCTCCTCCACCACCTGAGCCCCGCTGGCGTCGCGGACGAAACGGCCGTCCTTGCCCTTCACCCGGCGCTGGATGCGCGCCGGAACGACGGTGAGGTGGTAGATCTGATCGGCGAAGGAAAACTGACGGTGGATCATCGGCAGGCGGTCGTCCTGAGCCGCCGGGTCACGGGGTTCCAGGCTGTGCGCCGCCTGCCCGTTGGCCTTCGATTCAGGGCTGTCGAAAATATACTTGGGAGCCAGATCGTACAGAGAAACCATGTTGACGCTGTGGCGCCGGCCCGTGGTGGCGTCGATGTGCTCGAACAGCGTGCCCTGGACGGTCTGCCCCTGCGTCTCCATACGGCGCTGCTTGACGACGATCTGCCCCGACATCTGGTGCCTCTCCGAAATCCTGAACACCAAGCCTATGTCTCTTCCACCGTCCAACGCAATGACGTCGCGCGTGGGACCCAAGGTGACAGGCGCGCTTGCAGTAGGTGGCAGGCGCGCTTCCGGTAGGCAACGGGCGCACAGGCAGTAGGTCGCAGGCGCGTTTGCCGAACGACTCCCCGGCATGGGACCGAATCGGACGGGCGCTTCTTCGACACGGGGATGGCGTCGCGCCGCACTTCGCCATTGCGCGGCCCCCAAGGCCCAGCCCCGGCGCAGGAGCGCGTCGGCAGGACTTTTCCCAGGCTCCGCAGGCTGGAGATTCGGCACCGCGGCGAAGCGCGCCTGTCACCTACCGAGCGGTCCGGCCGTTGACCGCGCCTGTCACCTAGAGAATCCAACGAGTCGAAGCGCGCCTGCGACCTATCCCAAGCCTCGCGAAACGCGCCTGCCTCCTATAGAATGGGGCAACTCCGGAGTCTTTTCGACACACCGATAGGTCACAGGCGCGTTTCGCCGCGTCCCGAGTCGCGTTGGTTACCGCGCCTGCCACCTCCATATGCGCGTCTGTCGCCTGCCGATGCCGCGCCTGCAACCTTCGCAATTGCGCCTGGCACCTACCACGAGCGCGCCCGCCACCTGTCGATAGGAGACGGGCGCGCTTTGCTGACTCCGAAGCATCCGGGGAATCCTGCCTGCAAGAACGCCGGCCGACGCCGGTTCCACGATCTCGCGGGAGCGCCGCATGACCACCACGACCGAGAGCAACAGCCGTTGGGGCAAGATCCCCGCCTGGTGGCTCGACCATCCCGACCTCGACGCGGATGGATTCGCCGTGCTTGCGGCGCTTGCCACTTTCGCCAACGAGAACGGCGTCTGCTGGCCGTCGCAGTCGACGCTGGCGGTGAAACTGAAACGGTCGCGCCCGACCATCAACCGCATCCTGCAGCGCCTTCACGACATGGGTCTGGTCACCATCGAGCACCGCCGCGGCCGCGACGGCTCACGGCTGTCTTGCCTGTACCGGCTGCGCGTCGCCCAGTGCGAGGAGACCTTCCCCCAAGCCGCCGGCGACCAAGCCCCATTGCGCCCTGTTCCGACCAGCGACAGGGATGACTCGCTGACGAACGTCCCCTGTCCAGTACCGAGTCATGAACACCATCATCCTGAACAGAATCCGGACTCGCTCGCTTCGGGCGGGCGCGGGCCGGTGTGTGAGGTGCCCGCGGATTGGATGCCCAGCGCCGACGACCTCGCCTGGGCCGGGAGCCGTTTCGGCACGGTCGATCTCAGCCGGCATGTCGAAGGATTCGTCCTGCGCTGCCAAGCCCACGGCTACCGGTACCGCGACATCTCCGCCGCGTGGCGGGCGTGGCTGGCCCAGGACGTGGCGGCCGGCAAAGCGCCGACGGTGAAATCCGCCCCGTCCGATGGGACGGCCGTCATGAACATCAGCCATGCTCGCCAGAGTGTCGCCGAACAGCGGGTCGATGCCTGGATGACCGTTGCCGCGAGGCTCAAGGGCGTCCAACCCACCCCCCGTCCCCGTTTCTGAGGAGAGCGTCGATGTCCGTCGCCATGATGCCGCTGCCGGAACGGTCCCCGCTGCCCTTCGACCCAACGATGGCTCCGGCTGAGCGTTGCCGGCTTCTCGTCGCCGCTTTTCCCGGTGCCTTGCGCGAGATTCTGGCCGCCGGCACGCTGGAACACCGTCCGCGTTTCGGCGAGAACGGGTTCGAGGGGCTTCAGGAAAACTGGTTACCGCCGGCGGCCCTTTCCGCCCGGCAAGTCGCCGTGGCGCAACGGGTGCTGGCAGACCTGCAGGATTCCATCCTCGCGCCGGCCGAGCCCGACCATCTTCTTGGCCGTGTGCTGGCCTTGTTGTCCCATTTTCCGGCCAAGGGACTGCCTCCCGACGTGGAGCGGCTGGTCGCCATGGACTGGGTCGAGGACCTGGGCGAGTTTCCGGCCTGGGCCATCGACGACGCGGCGCGCGCGTGGCGCCGGACGAGGAAGTGGAGGCCAAGCATCGCCGAGTTGCGCGCGCTGTGCGAGGAGGCCTGCGCCAAGGAGCGCGCCGTGGCGCAACGGCTCCGGCAGATCGTCCAGGCGTTTCAGGCTTCCGATGCCGGAACCGGGCTGGCGGAGATCCGCCGGTTTCCATGAGCCGATGCGAGAAGCCCTGGGTGCCGGATCCTCTGAAGGATGACCCGATCGAACACAGGTCGGCACTGCCGCCCCCAACGGAGCGGCGGTGCCGGGACGCGCCGAATGGACAGTGGCGTGTATGGTCACCACTTGAGCGTGGCGTGCACCAGGAAGGAGCGACTGGCTTCCAGATAGCGGCGGCGGTCGGGCGAGGTCTCGCTGACGCCGACGACGTTGACGTAGTTGTAATAGCCCTGGTTGAACAGGTTGTTGACCGAGGTGCCGAGGCTGATGTTCTCCGTCGGGTTGACGTAGGCGGCCAGATCCACCGTGGTGTAGGCCGGGGCTTTCAGGTAGGTCGGGTTGCTCACGTCGCTCGCCGTCTTCGCCATCACATGGGTGGCGGCGACCTGCGCGCCCCAGAAATCATCCGGCGCGGTGTAGGACAGGCCGGCGTTGACGGTGAAGGGCGCCACCTCGTCGATGGCGGTGCCAGCGTCGATGTCGAAGCCGCGGGCGAAGGCCGCCGCGCCGAACAGCGCCCAGCCCGGCCGGAACCGCCACTCGCCCTTGCCCTCGGCGCCGAAGATCTCGACCTTCGAGACGTTCTGCGCCTGATAGCGCAGGATGCCGCCCGCGCCGGTGCCGACCGCCTTCTGCAGGATGAAATCGCTGTAGCGGTTGTAGAAGCTTGAGACCTGGAAGCTCGACCCGTCGCCGAACTTGCCGCGCAGGCCGGCCTCGACGCCGTCGCTGCTCTCCGGCTTGAGGTCGGCGTTGGGCAGCACCTCGTAGCCGTAGGTCGGGTTGGAGAAGCCGAGGTTGGCGTCGTCGTAGGGCGGCGCGCGGAAGCCGTGCGCGTACTGACCGAACAGCGCGTATTCCCTGGTCAGGTCGTAGGTCGCGCCGAACTTCGGCGACAGGGCCAGCTTGTCCAGCTTCTCCGGCTGGGTGGACGGCCGGGCGGCGAAGTAGGCGGCGTCCTTGTCCGGGTCCATCCGGTAATAGTCGAGCCGCAGCGCCGGCACCAGCCGCAGCCGGTCGATGGTGATCTCGTCCTGCACGTAGGCCGAGGCCATCAGCGTGTCGGTGTTGGGGAAGGTGCGGCTGGGGTAGGTGTCGCCGTTGTAGCTCTTCGCGGTGGCCCCGGTCGCGAGGTTGGTCAGAGTCACGTCGCGCATCCGCTCGGTGCGGATGGAATCGACGCCGAAGCCGTAGGAGATGCTGTTGCGCAGCCCGAAGAGTTGGGTGTCGGAGCGCAGGTTGACGGCGCCGCCGATGATCGTCTGCTTGGATTCGTTGCTGGTGGATTCCCGCAGGGCGGTGCCGGCGGCGAACAGCGGACTGGTGGAGGTGGCGACGCGGGCGTTGCGGGTGCGCTTCTCCTCGCGGTCGAACTGGGTGCCGTAGAGGCGCCAGTCGATGTGGTCGATGAAGCCGATGGGCGCGTCGTGCGCGTGCTCCAGGCTGACGCGCCAGCGGGTCGCCGTGTCGTCGGCGGTGGAGCTGGTGAAGGCGCCGCGCGTCATCCGCATCGGCACCATGGAGAAGATGTAGCTGGCGCTGCCGCCGACGTCGTTGCGCAGCGTCGTGTCGGTGTGGCGGTGGAAATACTCGCCGGTCAGCGTCACCTTGTCCGGCCCGTGGTCCCAGACCAGCTTGGCGAGGCCGTTGTTGCCCTCATAGTCCTGCGGGTTGCGGTAGGCCTTGTCCTTGGACTTGTACTCCTCCCCGTCGCGGCGCGTGTAGATGCCGAGCAGGGAGAAGTCGCCGGAGCGCAGCACCCCCGTGCCGGTCTCCGACAGGCTGGAATCGACGCTGTCATAGGTCGTCTTCAGCGACACGAAGCTGTCGCGGCCGGGCCGCAGATAGTCGGCGGGGTCCTTGGTCACATAGGTCACCACGCCGCCCAGCGCGTCCGACCCATAGAGCGCCGAGGCGGGGCCGCGCACGATCTCCACCTGTTTGACCGAGTCCAGATCGACCACATCGCGGTTGTAGCCGGCGGACGGGGCGGCGGAGGCTGGGGATTCCGGCAGGCGCGTGCCGTCGACCTGCATCAGGATGCGGTTGTTGCTAATGCCGCGGATGGTGAAGCCGCCGGCCCCGGCGCGGGACGGGGAGTTGCTGACCGTCACGCCGGGTTCGTAGCGCGGCAGGTCCTGGAGGCGGTGGACGCCGCGCTTCTCAAGCTCGTAATCGGGGATGACCGACACCGTGCCCGTGTTCTCGCCCACGCTGCGCAGGCCGCGCTCGCCATAGACCGTCACCGCGTCGAGGATGGTCGGGGGCGGCGAGGTGGTCGCCTGCGCGGTCTGGGTGGTGGCCTGCTGAGTCTGCTGCGCTTGGGCGGCGGGGGCCAGCAGCGTCAGGGCGGAGGCCGACAGCCACAGCGCCGCGCGCAGGCGGGACGGTGGGAGGGCAGGGCGGTGGGACACGGGTGGCACGATCATCTCTGTCTCTCTGCACGAGGTTTTTCTGGCGTGTTGTTTTTGTGGAAATGCGATTGCGTATTATTCGCAAATAATAGGCTGAAGCCGCCCGGCGCCGGCGCTGGCGCTGACTCAGGCGGTCTGGCCCGGCGCCCCGCATAGGCGGGCCTTCAGCGCTTCGAACCGCTCCACCTGATCGGGCAGAAGCTGGCGGGCGTCGTCACGGCCGACGAAGACCTTGAACATCGCCTCCCCGTCGCCGTTGAAGAAGACGACGGAGGCGCTGTCGGCGCTGCCCATGAAGGGCCGGCGGACGAAGCCGACGGTGCGGCAGCGGTCCAGCCGGATGTGGCCGCCGATCGGGCTGCCGCCGGCGAGGTTGTAGAAGCCGCGCCCGAACTGCCCGCGCGGCAGCGGCCCCTTGCATTCCAAAACGAGGTCGGCGCTGTGAACCAGAACGGTGACCGTGCCCCACTCCGCCATGTCCAGCATCGCCGCCTCGGCCGTTTCCCCCGGCGCGAAGGCGCGCAAGCCGTCCGGCAGGCATTCGGTGACGGCGAGCAGGCTGACGCCGGTCTCCGCGGCGACCGCCTCCAGCACGCCGTTCGGCGCGGCGGCGAGGCGTTCGCGCAGGGCGGCGAGCGTGTCGGGGGGCGGGGCGGTGGGGGTGCTGTGCGGCATGGAAGCGGTCCGAAGCGTCGGTTGCAAACTGAATTGAGAATAGTTCGCATTTGCAAATCGGCTCAACGGCGCTTCGCTTAATTTCGCTTAATGGAGAAGGACGGTGATGGCGCCGGGAACGGCGGAAGTGGGGGAGGGGACCGGCCGGCCCCGGCGCTCCAGCCGGACCACGGCGCGCAGGCCCGGCCCGTTGTCCTCCAGCCGCAGGGCGCCGCCGTGCAGCCGGGCGATGGCGTCGACGATGGCGAGGCCGAGCCCATGGCCGGGCACCCGGTCCGACGGGTCGAGCCGGCAGAAGCGCTGCACCGCGAGCGCGCGCTGGCCGGGTGCCAGCCCCCGACCGCGGTCGGCGACGGTGATCTCGTTCCAGCCGTCGCGCCGTCCGGCCGACAGGTGCAGCGCCTCGCCCGGCGCGTATTTCAGGGCGTTGTCCACCAGATTGGCGATGGTCTGGAACAGCAGCGTGCGGTCGCCGCGCAGATCGAGGTCGCGCTCCACGGCGACGGTGATGACGGTGCCGGTGACCTCGGCCAGCGGCAGGTAGGATTCGGCCACCTCGTCGAGCAGCGCCCTGGCGTCAAGCGGCTCCACCGCCAGGGTGCAGCGCCCGGTCTCGATCTCGCCCAGCCGCATGATGGCGCGGAACAGGTGCTGGATGCGCCGCGTCTCCTCGATCCCCTCCTCCAGCTCGCGGCGTAGCGCGTCGTCGGGGCAGTTCTCGGCGATGGTGATCAGCCGGTTGTGCAGGTGGGTCAGCGGCGTGCGCATCTCGTGCGCGATGCTGCTCGACACGCTGGAAACCTCCTCGACCAGCCGGGTCACGCGGTCGAGCGTGCGGTTGATCTCGCGACCGAGGCGGGCGAATTCGTCGTCCGGCCCGGCGATGGCGACGCGGCGGTCGCGGTCGCCCGCCGCGTAGGCGGTCAGCGCCATGGTGATGGCCGACACCCGGCGCAGCGTGCCGGCGCTGAAACGGAGGCCGAAGGCCACGCTGGTCAGCAGGAACACCAGCACGCCGCAGCCCGCCGCCAGCGGCACGGCGCGGAGCTGGTCGAGCATGGGCTGGAGGTCGTAGGCGTTGACGTAGCGCCCGCCGTCGCCCAGCCGCACCACCATCCCGCGCACCTTCCAGCCGTCGCCGCGCTGGTCGATGCGGCCGGTTTCGCAGGGGGCCGGACCGCCGCAGGCGATGACGGCGAGCAGGCGCCGGGCCATCGCCTCGTCGCCGTAGAGCACATGGCCGTCGCGGTCGATCACCATGCGCCGCCGCGTGCCCTCCGGCGCGAAGCGCTCGCGGCGGCGCAACTCCGCGACCAGGGCGGCGGCGTCGCCGAAGCCGCCGTGCAGGCGCTGCGTTTCCTGGTCGCGCTCCAGCAGGTCGACGACATGCTCGTTGACCAGCTCCACCAGCAGGGCGCGGCTCCACAGCACGGCGGCGCCGGCCACCACCAGAAAGACCGCGCCGATGGCCATGGCCTGGCGAAAGCTGCGCGTGTCGAGATGGCGGCGGACCCTCCGGACCCAGGCCGGCCCGGCCCCGGACGGGCTAGCCCAGGACATAGCCGATGGCCCGCACGGTCTTCAGAAGCGGCGGGTCGAATTCCTTGTCGATCTTCGCCCGCAGCTTGAAGACATGGACCTCCACCAGATTGGTCGGGGGGTTGAAGCCGTAGCCCCAGGCCTTCTCCAGCAGCATGCTGCGGGTCACGGTGCGGCCGGGGTTGCTCATCAGGATGTGCAGGAGCTTGAACTCCTTGTCGGTCAGCTCGATGGGCACGCCGCGCCGGGTCACGTGCCGGCGGGTGACGTCCATCACCAGATCGGCGACCTCCAGCACGTCGCCGGCCCCGGCCAGGACGGCGCGGCGGGTCGCCAGATGCTCCAGCCTGACCAGCAACTCGGCGAAGTCGAAGGGCTTGCCCAGATAGTCGTCGGCCCCGGCGCGCAGCCCGGCCACCCGCTCCGTCGTCTCGTCCAGGGCGGACAGCACCAGGACCGGCGGGTGACGGGTGCCCTGCAGGCGCCTCAGCACCTCCATGCCGTCCAGCTTGGGCAGCATGCGGTCCAGCACCACCACGTCGAACGCCTCCTCGCGCAGCAGGCGCAGCGCGTCCTCGCCATCGCCGGCGAAGCGGCAGGAATGGCCGGAGCCGCCGAGCTTCGCCCCGATCCAGTAGCTGACCGCCGCGTCGTCCTCAACGACCAGAACACGCACCGTCCCCTCCCTCCGACGCCTCTTTGGGGCGCCCCGTCTCGGTCCTTATTTGCTAATAATAATCATTCGCAAATGATTTTTCCAGACGCCGCGGCGCGTCCCGTGGCGGCGTAGACCACGCCCTCCTTCTCTGGCAGATCGAGCCGGACGAAGGCCGTGCCGAAGACACGCTCCAGCACCGGCACCGGCAGGCCGGTCATGGACCCGGTCCAGGCGACGCGCCCGCCGGCCAGCAGCAGCCCGTCGTCGGCGTAGCGCGCGGCCAGCGTCAGGTCGTGCAGGATCACCGCGCAGCCGCCGCCGGTCCGCTCCACCCAGTCGCGCGCCGCCCGCAGCAGATGGTGCTGATGGGCGGGGTCGAGGCTGGCCGTCGGCTCGTCCAGCAGCAGATAGGAGGGCCCCGCCACGTCGCGCCCGTGCCGCCCCGCCGCAAGCTGGGCGAGCGCGCGGGCGAAGGCGACGCGCTGGCGCTCGCCGCCGGAGAGCTGGGGCATCAGCCGGCCAGCCAGCCCGCCGGCCCCGGCGCGCATCAGGCAATCGGCGATCAGGGCGCGCCGGTCGCAGGGGCGGATCAGCCAGGGCTCGGTCGCCAGCTCCATCACCTCCTCCACCGAGAAGGCGAAGGCGACTTGCTGGTGCTGCGCCACCAGGGCGCGGCGGACGGCCAGCCGCGGCGCCGGGATGGCCGCCATCGCCACCCCGTCCAGCAGGGCGCGCCCGGCGGTCGGCCGCCGCTCCCCGGAGAGGAGGGAGAGCAACGTGGATTTGCCGGCCCCGTTGGGTCCCAGGATGGCGAGGACCCTACCCGGCCGCACCGCGGCGGTCACGCCGTCGAGCAGGCGGGCGCGGCCGATGGTCAGGCCGGCGTCGATCGCTTCGAGCATGGTCAGGCCCCTCCCAGTCCGCCGGAGCGGCGGCGCAGAAGCCACAGGAAGAAGGGACCGCCGACGGCGCCCAGCAGCAGGCCGGCCGGCACGTCGGCCGGGGCGGCGATGGTGCGGGCCACCGTGTCGGCCAGGACCAGCAGGACCGCCGCCGCCAGCGCCGTCGCCGGCATCAGCCGGCGGTGCACCGGCCCCAGAAGAATCCGCATGACGTGCGGCACGATCAGCCCGACGAAGCCGATCAGGCCGGACACCGCCACCGCCGCGCCGACGCCCAGCGCCACCAGAAGCACCGTGCGCACGGCGAAGCGGTGCGGGTCGAGGCCTTGGAGGAAGGCCTCCCGCTCGCCCATGGCGAACAGGTCGAGCCGCCGCGCCCCGGCCAGCAGCCCGGCGGTCGCCAGCCCCATCAGCACCATCGCCGGTCCGATCTGCGCCCAGCTCGAACCGCCGAAGCCGCCCATCATCCAGAAGGTCATCTGGCGCAACGCCAGATCGTCGCCGAGGTAGCTGAACAGCCCGATGCCGGCCCCGCCTATGGCGTTCACCGCGATGCCGGCCAGCAGCATGGTGGCGGGGGAATTGCGCCCGTCGCGGCGGGAGATCGCCAGGATCAGCACGGTGGCGGCCAGCGCGCCGAGGAAGGCGGCCAACGGCAGCACGGTGGCGAGCGACAGGCCGCTGCGCGCCAGCCCCAGCCCCGACACCCCAAGCACCATGGCGGCGGAGCCGGCCAGCGCCGCACCGCTCGACACGCCGACCAGCCCGGGGTCGGCCAGGGGGTTGCGGAACACGGCCTGGAGCGCCACCCCGGCCACGCCCAGCGTCACCCCGACCGCGGCGGCCAGGACGATGCGTGCCAGGCGCAGCATGGTCAGCACCATCCAGTCGCGTTCGGACAGGGGCGTTCCGGGCAGGCCGAGCAGGGCGGCGAGGTGGGACAGGCTGCGGTCGAGCGGGACGGACACGCCGCCCGTCGCGACGGCGGTCAGCACGGCCACCGCCAGCGCCGCGGCCAGCGCCGCCAGCACCGGGACGAGGGGCGGGCGCCGGAAGGACGGCGCCGCCCGGTCCCCTTTCCGGGAGGACGGCATGGACACGGTCAGGCTCATGGTTGTCCTTGGGGAGAGGCGTCCTGGACGCGGGTGAGTTCGGCGACCGCCTCGGCCGTGCGGGGGCCGAGGCCCATCAGCAGCGCGCCATCCACCACCGCCACCCGCCGGGCCTTGGCCGCCGGGGTCAGGGCGAGCTGCGGTGTCGCCAAAAACGGGTCGAGCCCGCCCGAGCGGTCGACCAGCGACCGGCTGACCAGCAGGATGTCGGGCGCTGCGGCCAGGACGGACTCCGACGACATCGGCACATAGTCGCGCTCCACCTCCAGGGCGTTGCGGGCGCCGGCCATGGCGATCAGCGCGGCGGGGACGGAGCGGCTGCCCGCCGCCATCAGACCGCCGGGCCCGCCGCCGACCACGCCGAGCACGACCGGCGCGCCGTCCTTCGTTCCGGCTTGGGCAGCGACGGCGGCCAGCGCGGCGAGGTCGCGATTCAGCGAGTCCGCCAAGCGCCGTCCCTCCGCCTCCCGGCCGAGCAGGCGGGCGACCCGCTCCACCTTGTCGAGCAATCCGGCCAGCGTCGGCGTTTCCGGCACCACCTCCACCGTGACGCCGAGCGCCCGCAGCTGGTCGAGCGTCGTCTCCGGGCCGGCGCCCTGGATCGCCAGGACGTGGGTCGGGGCCAGCGACATCACCCCTTCCGCCGAGAGGGCGCGCATGTAGCCGACGTCGGGCAGGCCGTTCACCGGCTGCGGATAATGGCTGCTGGTGTCGCGCCCGACGACCGAGCCGCCGTCGCCGAGCGCGTAGACCAGCTCGGTCACCGGCGGGCCAACGGTGACGATCCGCCGCTCCGCCGCCCCGGCCAGGGTGGCGGTGGTGAGCGCGAGGGTGGCGGCGATCGCCGCGGGGAGAAAGCGCACGTGCCTCATCGGCCGGTCCCCCCCGTCACAGGGACGCGGCGAGCGCCGGCAGCTCGGCGGCGAGCGCGCGCCACTCCGCCCGCTCCGGCTTGTCCTCGTCGCGCTGGCCGCACAGGATCGCCGCGTTGTCGCCCTGGTCGTCGTACAGCTCGACGGTGGTGATGCCGCCCTTGTCGGTCGGCTTGTGGACGACCCAGGCGCTGGACAGCCGCGCCTGGATAGCGCGCAGGGTGAAGCCGGTGTCGTCGATGCGCAGCAGCCCGTTGGCCGTCGTCGGGTGGTCCACCGTGCCGGTGTGGATCTGGATGCAGCCGGCGTTGCCGACGAAAATCATGATGTCCAGGCGGCGGTCGCGCGCCGCCTCCAGCAGCGGCAGGACGGCGGCGGCGGGCAGCTCCCGCGCGAAGCCCGGCCCGGCGAGGCGCAGCGCCTGCCGGCGCCCGACCCCGAAGGTCCTCAGCATGCCGAAGAACTCGTGCACGTCGGTCATCGCGCTCCAGGCGGCGCGCAGCCCCTCCACGTCGATCTCGGCGTCGGGCCGCTCGGCGGCGGGGGCGGGCGGCGGCTCAAGGGCCGGCGCGTCCTGGTCGGCGGCGCGGTGCAGGATCAGGAAGGCGTCCCAGGCGGCGGCGTTGGTCTCCGCGGTGCGGTGGATGGCGTGGATGGCGCGGCCGTGGCGGTCGAAGACGCGGATGGCCTCGGCCTCGCCGTCCGCTTCCGGCGTGTGGACGGTGATGGTCCAGTGGCGCGGGAAGACGCGCAGATCGACTTCGCGGTTCAGCACGATCAGGGCCGGGCCGTTGCCGTCGACGTTGCCGAAGCGCCCGGTCTTCTCATGGGTGATGCTGCGGTTGCCGGTGACGACCCGGACCGTCCCCAGGACGTCCAGCGTCCTCAGGGCGTCGGTCCAGTCCACCGCGAGCCGCGTCGGGCGGGCGGCGGCACCGTTTTCCCAGCCGGGGAGGGTGGACAGGATGGGATCGGCAATCGGCAGAACGGGCGGCAGGACGGGCGGCAGGACGGGCGGAAGAACGGGGGGCAGGCGGGTGTCGGGCATTGGGGGCTTCCCTTGACAAGATGCGGTGTGGTCGGCCCGTCCGGACAGGGCCAAATCTCCCGCAAATGATCATGAGAAGCATTATCAGTTACAAGGCGCCGATCATTAACCGGCATTAATCGCCCGGCGGGCCAGGGCAATCGCATTTGACCTTCATAGCCCTCTCCCCTCCGGGGAGAGGGTGGCCCGCAGGGCCGGTGAGGGGGTTGCGCGTGGCGGTGCGTCCGGCACAAGCGCAACCCCCTCACCCTAACCCTCTCCTCAGAGGGGAGAGGGGATTTGAATGCGATCACTTCGCCCGTCAGGCCACCTCTTCGACCGCCTCGTTGCGCTCCGGAAGGGCGGTCTCGCGCACCGTGGCGACCGGCGCGCGCGGGGTCTCGTCGACGCGCATGCTGAACAGGTCCGGCCGCGCGTAATGGCCCACCGGATCGAAATCGAGCTTGGCGCCGACCAGATCCTCGACGTCCACCTCGGCGGTCAGGATGCCCTCCGCGTCGACCAGCGGGCCGGCGAGGATCTCGCCGAGCGGCCCGACGATGACCGAGCGGCCGTGCATCATCCACTCGTCCGGCCCGGCGTCGATGCGGCTCGCGTAGTCCGCCGGGAAGTCCGAGCGGCGCATCACCTGGCAGGCGCCGATCACGAAGCAGCGCCCCTCCATGGCGACGTGGCGCATGGTGGCGATCCAGCTTTCGCGGTCGTCCGCCGTCGGCGCCGCCCAGAGCTGGACGCCCTTGGCGTAGTAGGCCGCGCGCATCAGCGGCATGTAATGCTCCCAGCAGATGGCGCCGCCGACACGGCCGAACGGCGTGTCCATGACGGTGAGGGTCGAGCCGTCGCCGAACCCCCAGACCAGCCGCTCCGACCCGGTCGGCATCACCTTGCGGTGCTTGCCCATCCGGCCGTCCGGCGACAGGTAGAGCACCGTGCAGTAGAGCGTCCCGCCGTCGCGCTCGATGACGCCGACGACCGCGTGGATGCCGTGCCGCGCGCAGGCGGCCGACAGCGTCTCGGTCTCCGGGCCCGGCACCGTGATCGCGCCGCGGACGTAGCGGGCGAAGTCGGCGCGCCCCTCCGCCGTGCGCCGGCCGATCGAGCAGCCGAAGTCGAGCCCCTTCGGGTAGCCGCCGATGAAGGCTTCGGGGAAGACGGCGAGCGACGCGCCGGTGGACGCCGCCTCGGCGATCAGGTCGACCGTGCGGGCGGTCGCCGCGGCGGCGTCGAACGGCACCGTCGCCGCCTGCACCGCGGCCACTTTAACCTTGGTCATGCTTGTCGTTCCTTGCAGTGTGTTTCGGTGGGTTGAGGCGCGGTGTCGGCCCAGACCGGCCGGACCAGATCGAAGACGTCGCGGGTGCGCAGATAGGCCGAGGGGCCGTGCATGCGGGCGACGAGGTCGAGCGCCTCATGGTCGATGCGGGGGCGTTCGGGGTTGCCGGTCAGGACGCGCGTCGCGACATGGGCGTGCAGCACCTCGCCCACGAACAGCCACTGTCCGGGGCCGCTTTCGAACTCGTGGATCAGACGGCATTCGAAGGCGACCGGCGATGCGGCGATGCGCGGCGGCCGGACCGCAACGCTCGGCAGGGTGGCGAGCCCGGCGAGCCGGGTCTCGTCCACCTCGGGCGGCGCCTCCACGCAGGTGAGGTTCATCGCCTCCGCCAGCGCGAAGGGGACGAGGTTGATCACGAACTCGCGGGTCTCCCGGATGTTGACCACCGTGTCCTTCGGCCGGTCCGGGCGTGCCAGCACGCCGAGACAGACCACCGGCCGGTCGGAGCCGAAGACGTTGAAGAAGGAATAGGGGGCCGCGTTCACCCGTCCCTCGGCCGAGCGGGTGACCGCCCAGGCGATCGGCCGTGGCAGGACCGCGGCGGTCAGAAGGCGGTAGCGGTCGGGTGCCGGCAACGTGGCGAAATCGAAATGGCGCGTTGGAGGGGCGGGGGCGTCGTCAAGTCGTAAGGTCATGAAGTCTCCTTTGGCGCGGCCCGGCACGGCCGCCGCCCCGTCCTGCACGATGCGTCGGGATCGCCGGCCGATCAGCCGACGATCTTGACCGTCTTCGGATCGAAGTTCTGGGCGGCGAAGGCGGCGTCCACCTTGCCGGCGATGGTCGTGTCGACGAACTTCGAAACGTCCGGCAGGCGCGGCAGCAGCTTCGCCTCGACGCCCCATTCGGCGAGCTGGTTCAGCTTTTTGATCTGCTCGTCGGAGAGCGCCGCCTTGATGTCGGTGGGCGCCTTGGCGTTCCAGGCGGGGTCGTAGCCCGACGCCTTTTCCAGCACGGCCTCCGGGATGTTCTTCGCCGGCTCCAGCGAGCGGAACCAGCCGTTGACGAGGTCGTGGTTCTGGCTGGCGAAGTACAGCGCCTGGGAGTTGGCGAGCAGGAAGCGCTCCGCCACCTCGGGCCGGTCCTTGAAGAAGCGGTTGTTCGCGGTCAGCACGATGACCGGGGTCAGATTCTCCGAAACGACCTGGGCGAAGCCCGCGTTCTCGAAGAAGCTCACGAACGGGTCGTAGGTGAAGAAGGCGTCGATCCGTTGCGCGCCCACCGCGTCGGCCAGCTCCGCCGGCCCGACATTGACGAAGGTCATGTCGCGGCCGGGGGTGAGGCCGGCCTTGATCATCGCCTCCTGGGCGTTCTGGAAGGCCGTGATGCCGAAGGTGCCGTAGACCTGCTTGCCCTTCAGCCCGGCGACGTCGGTGATCCCCGACTTCTTGGTCACCAGCACGGCCGAGCGGAAGCGCGCCTGCGAGGCGATGGTGGTGACCGGCGCACCGACGGCCATGGTGGTGACGGCGGCGAAGTCGGACAGCGTGCCGACGTCGGCCGCGTTCGACACGATCGCCTCGTTCACCGCCGGCGAGGCGTTGAGCTGGATCATGTTCATGCGCAGGCCGTTGCGGGCCGCGATGTCGGTGCGCATCAGCACATGGGCGATTTGGGCCGACACGGTGGTGGTGTTGAACCAGCCCATCTTGACGACGTCCGCGCCCTGCGCGCGGAGGATCGCCGGCTTGGCGAGGGTTGCGGCGGCGGCGATGCCGGCGGCGAGCTGGCCGAAACGACGGCGCGAGAGTGTCGAGGTCACGTTCATTCCCCTTTTTGCCATTCGGGTTTCAGGGTCTCCCACAGGTCGTTGACCGTGGAGACGAACCAGGGATCGGAGCGCATCTCGGCCGTGCGGGGCCGCGGCAGCGGCACGGTGACCTCCTCGCGCACCCGGCCGGGCCGCGGGCTCATCACCACCACGCGGTCGGCCAGGAACACCGCCTCGTCGATGCCGTGGGTGACGAAGATCACCGTCTTGCCGGCCTCGGACGAAATGCGGGCGATCTCCTCCTGCAGAAGCACGCGGGTCTGCGCGTCCAGCGCGCCGAACGGCTCGTCCATCAGCAGGATGTCGGGGTCCGGGGCGAGCGCGCGGGCGATGGCCGCCCGCTGCTTCATGCCGCCGGAGATCTGGTGCGGGTACTTCTCCTCGAAGCCGGTCAGCCGGACCATGTCGATCAGCGAGCGGGCGATCTCCGCGCGCTGCTTCTTCGCCATGCCCTTGGCCTTCAGGCCGAACTCCACGTTCTGCTGCACGGTCATCCAGCCGAACAGCGCGTAGTCCTGGAAGACGACCGTGCGCGACGGGTCCGGCTTGACGATGGGGCGCCCGTTCTGCAGGAGCGTCCCGCTCGACGCCGACTGGAAGCCGGCGACGATGCCGAGCAGGGTCGATTTCCCGCAGCCCGAGGGGCCGAGCAGCGAGATGAACTCGCCGCGGCGGATGCGCAGATCGACCCCGTCGAGCGCGACCACCATGTTGTCGGACGAGGTTCCGCCATAGACCTTGCCCAGATTCCGGATGTCGATCTGGATGTCGGCCGGCTGGGCCTGCGGCGTGCCGGAGGGCGGGGCGGGGGTCTTGAGTGCGGTGTTGGCGGCCATGTTCCTTCGCCTCCTGCTCAATTGCGCTCGGAAGGCGCCCAGGCGTTCACCCGACGCTCGATCCGCTCGAGGACGGCGGACATGGCGAAGCCGACGAGACCGATGGCCACCATGCCCGCAACGACGTTGTTGATCTGGAACAGCATGCGCGACTGCTGGATCAGGTAGCCGAGGCCGGTCTGCGCGGCGATCAGCTCGGCGGTCACCACGCACATCCAGCCCACGCCCAGCGCGATCCGCAGCCCCGGCAGGATGATCGGCAGGGAGGCGGGGATCAGCACGTCGGTGAACAGCTGCCAGGGCGTCGCGCCGAGGCAGAGCGCCGCGTTCATCTGGTTCCGGTCGAGGCCGCGCACCGCCGTGTAGGTGGCGACGAAGGCGGGGAAGACGGCGCCGAGGAAGACCAGGAAGTAGGACGCGGCGTCACCGAGCCCGAACCACAGAATGGTGATCGGGATCCAGGCGAGCGGCGGGATGGGGCGCAGCGCCTCGACCACCGGCCGCACGAAGTCCGCGACGCCGCGCCACCAGCCGCACATCAGCCCGAGCGCCATGCCGACGACGCAGGCGAGCGCGAAGCCGACGGCCACCCGCTGCAGGCTGGCGCCGAGATGGACCCACAGCGAGCCGTCGAGCGCCATGTCCCACAGCGCCCCTGCCACCGCGATCGGCGACGGCAGCAGGAAGGCATCGATGACGCCGAGCGAGGTCAGCGCCTGCCAGACGGCGAAGAAGGCCGTGAGGCCCATCGCCGCGCGGAAGGACCGGTCCGTCAGAATGCGGGGACTCACGGCGCGGCGCGGCGCCCTCTGCATGAAAGGCGGTGCCGCCGCATGGGCTTTCGTGTTCGCTTCCATCACCTTCCCTCGTTCCACCGTTCGGCGCCGTCTCGCGGGACGTCAGCGTCCTTGGACGACGACAAAACGATGACAGTGTCGGAAAAATCCGTCAATTCGAAAAATACAAATGAATGACGCTTGGCAGCCCAAAACTTGCCGTTTTAACGGGCATATGGCGGGATAAAAGCCCATTTTGTCGCCTTTCTGCCAAAGTGGTAATGTCGAATGTCGGCAATTTATCGGCAGAAACCGACGATGGACGGGTGGCGCGGAATCGGGCATGTTGCGACGCGATTCAAAAGGGAGCACGTGGGTGAATCTGGAGGAGAAGCTGTCCCGGATCGGCATATCGGGGACGCTCTACAAGCTCTATCTGACGACGATCCGCCTTGGCGGCGGCTCCGTCACGGAGGTGGCCGCAGGCGCCGGCATGGCCCGCACCACGGCGCACGACGCTCTCGCCAAGCTGGAGGCGGAGGGGCTCGTCCGCTTCGTCGATCACGGCAAGCGCCGCTTCGTGGTCGCCCAGGACCCGGGCATCCTGCTGGAGCGCAGCGAGGCCCGGCGGCAGATGCTCGAAGACGTGATGCCGGTCCTGCGGTCGATGTACCATCACGAGAACGGCCAGCCGAACGTCCGCTTCCACCCCGGCCCCGAAGGCATCCGCACCGTCCTGTGGGAGACGCTGAGCGGCGACGAGAAGGAACTGCGCGCCACCCTGTCCATGCGGGAGCTGATGGTCGAGCCGGGGCTGGAGGAGATGGAGCGCTATTTGAAGGAGCGGGCGCGGCGCGGCATCTGGCTGCGGGTGATCCGCTCGGAGGAGCGCGACATCGCGCCGATCTGGCCGTCGAGCCAGGAGGAGCGGCGCGAACTGCGCTACGCGCCCGCCACCTACAACCTCGCGATGACCTGCTTCATCCACGGCAGCAAGGTTTCGGTCATCTCGTCGGGCCGCGAGAGCTACGGCCTGATCCTCGACAGCGCCGATTTCGCGGCCTTCCAGGCGTCCATGTTCGACGCCATGTGGAGCCTGAGCACCCCGGCGCCGACCATTCCCTGAGCGCGCCGGCCGCGGGAAGCGCCGGGTTGGCCCGGCGCCCGCTTTTTCACACAACCCTCAAATCCGGGCCGCGGCCGTCCGCTTGACCGCCGTCAAGGATAGTCGCACCAAATCAGTCAACTTTCTCCGGCATGGCGCACGGCCAACGCCGCTCGAGGCCCCTCCGTTCCACGAAGGTCTGACTCGGGGGCCTGACCCAGGAGAAACGAACGCATGACGGAACGCTTCACCAAAGCGGCCGCCCGAAACATTTTTTACGGCGGGTCGCTCTTCTTCTTCGCCGCCTTCGTCTCGCTGACGGCGGCAAGCCACATCTACGTCGTCAACACCGGCACCGACAGCAAGGGGCTGACCGACAGCGTCGCCCGCGGCAAGCATGTGTGGGAGAAGAACTCCTGCATCAACTGCCACACGCTGCTGGGCGAGGGCGCCTATTTCGCGCCGGAACTGGGCAATGTCTGGATCCGCTACGGCGGCGACAAGGACCCGGAGGGCGCGCGCGCCGCGTTGGCCGGCTGGATGGCCGCCCAGCCCAGCGGCATCGAGGGCCGCCGCCAGATGCCGCAGTTCCACCTGACGGAGCAGGAGGTCAACGACCTCGCCGCATTCCTGGAGTGGACCAGCCGCATCAACACCCAGAACTGGCCGCCCAAGATTTCCGGCTGACGAAGGACGAAAGGCCATGAAATACGAATCCCAAAAGGTCGCGCTGCCCTACTTCTACGGCGCGCTGGCGCTGTTCGGCGTTCAGCTCCTGGTCGGCCTGCTGGCCGGCACGGTCTATGTGCTGCCCAACGTCCTGTCGGAACTGCTTCCCTTCAACATCCTGCGGATGATCCACACGAACGCACTGATCGTCTGGCTTCTGATGGGTTTCTTCGGTGCTGCCTACTACCTGATCCCCGAGGAGGCGGAGCGCGAGCTGCACAGCCCGAAGCTGGCCTACATCCAGTTCGGCCTGTTCATGTTCGGCGCGCTGGCCGCCGTCGTCGGCTACGTCTTTCGCATCCATGAGGGCCGGGAGTTCCTGGAACAGCCGACGTGGATCAAGGTCGCCATCGTCGTCGTCGCGCTGATGTTCCTCTACAACATCTCCATGACGGTGCTGAAGGGCCGGCGCACGGTCATCACCAACATCCTGGTGATGGGGCTGTGGGGCATCGCGCTGTTCTTCCTGTTCTCCTTCTACAACCCGACCAACCTCGCGCTGGACAAGATGTACTGGTGGTACGTCGTCCATCTCTGGGTCGAGGGTGTGTGGGAGCTGGTGATGGCCTCGATCCTCGCCTTCCTGATGATCAAGATGACCGGCGTCGACCGCGAGATCGTCGAGAAGTGGCTCTACGCCATTGTCGGCCTCGCCCTCTTCTCCGGCCTGCTGGGCACCGGGCACCATTACTACTGGATCGGCACGCCGGGCTACTGGCAGTGGATCGGCTCGCTGTTCTCGACGCTGGAGGTCGCCCCCTTCTTCTTCATGGTCGTCTTCGCGGTGAAGATGGTGCTGAAGGGCGGGCGCGATCACCCGAACAAGGCCGCCCTGCTGTGGTCGGTCGGCTGCGCGGTGACGGCCTTCTTCGGCGCCGGCGTCTGGGGCTTCCTGCACACGCTGTCCTGGGTCAACTACTACACCCACGGCACGCAGGTGACGGCGGCGCACGGGCATCTCGCCTTCTTCGGCGCCTATGTGATGATCAACCTCGCCATCTTCAGCTACGCCATGCCGCATCTGCGCGGCGTCGCGCCCTACCACCAGACCCTCAACAAGGCCAGCTTCTGGTTGATGACCGGCGGCATGACGGTGATGACCTTCGCCCTGACCTTCGCCGGGGTCGTGCAGGTCCACCTGCAGCGCGTGATGGGCATGGATTACATGACCGTCCAGGCGGAGATCGCCCCCTTCTACTGGGTGCGTCTGGCCGCCGGTGCGGCGGTGTTCATCGGCGCCGTCCTCTATCTCTACGCCCTGCTCGGGCCGGTGCCCGCGTCCCGCAAGACCACCGGGATCGGCGCCGCCGTGCAGCCCGCCGAGTGATCAGGACCTTCCCCTCCTCCGCGCGCCGGGGGAGGGGACCTCTCATTCCCGCCTTCCGCTCGCTTTCGAGGAGACACCCATGACCCGCAGCGCCCTGAAGGCCGTCGCGGACGACCTCGACATCCCCTACTACAAGGCCGTCGGCGACGAGTGCGAGCTGTTCGAGCACGCCTTCCGCCACCGCCTGCCGCTGCTGCTGAAGGGGCCGACGGGCTGCGGCAAGACGCGCTTCGTCTCGCACATGGCGGCCCGGCTGGGTCGTCCCCTCTACACCGTGTCCTGCCACGACGACCTGACCGCCGCCGACCTGACCGGGCGTTACCTGCTGAAGGGTGGCGACACGGTGTGGGCGGACGGCCCGCTGACCCGCGCCGTGCGCGAGGGCGCCGTCTGCTACCTCGACGAGGTGGTGGAGGCGCGCAAGGACGTGACCGTCGTGCTCCACCCGCTGACCGACGACCGCCGCCTGCTGCCGCTCGACCGCACTGGCGAACTGCTGGAGGCGCCCGACGACTTCATGCTGGTCGCCTCCTACAACCCCGGTTACCAGAACGTCCTGAAGACCCTGAAGCCCAGCACCCGCCAGCGTTTCCTCGCCATCGAATTCGACTTCCCGGCGCCGGAGGACGAGGCCGTCATCGTCGCCCGCGAGAGCGGCCTGCCGGAGGGGCGCGTCGCCCCGCTGGTCCGGCTGGCCGGGGCGCTGCGCGCCCTGAAGGGCCAGGACCTTGAGGAAGGCGTCTCCACCCGCCTGCTCGTCTACTGCGCCACGCTGATCCGCTCCGGCGTCAAGCCCGAGCGGGCGATCCGCACCGCGCTGATCGAGCCGCTGACCGACGACGCCGACGTGCGGCAGGCGCTGCTGCGCGTCGCCGACATCGCCTTGGGCTAAGGGAAATTCGGCTAAGGGAAACGCACATGCTGTCGCTGCTCGAGCCTGAGGAGTTCATCGGCCGCCACTGGCACCGCCTGGTCGGCGGCCGGTCGAGCCTGCCACACCATCCGGATGCCGCGGTGACGCTGGAGGCGATCAGGCCCCGGCTGGCGGTGTTCTTCCGCGGGCTGGGCGGCGACCGGGGCGTGCGGTTGGCCGCCGCGGCGCGGGCGTCCTCCGGCCACCGGCTGTCGGTGCTGGAGCGCATCGGCCTCGGCACCGAGCGGCTGGAGCGGCCGGCGCTGGACGGCGATGTGCTGCAATTGCCCGCCCTGCTCGACGTGTTTCCCGACGCAGCGTTGAACGAGCGGCTCTATGAGTGGCTGGCCGCCTACTTCGCGCACGCGGAGGCCGATGGCGTGGCTGCCGCCGATCTGCTGCGGGCCGATCCGCTGCGAGCCGATGTGCGGGCGCTGCGGCAGGCCCGGGCGACCACCGCCCGGGTTCTCAGGCGCTGGCCGGGTTTGGCCCGCCTGCATGGTGAGCTGTGCGCGGCGCTGCTCGCCGTCCGGCCCCGGCGATCCCTGCCGAAGGACGAGGCGATGGTGGAGGCGGCGGTGCTGGCTCTGCTGGGTGTCGGCGACGGCGGCGCGGTGCTGGACGGGACGATTCCGTTGGACCGCTTCACCGCTCCGGCCGGCTACAAGCCCTTCCTGCCGGTGCCGTTGTGGGGCGAGGTTTCGGGACCCGCGCCGTCCGGTGCGCCAGCTGTGTCCGATGCGGCCGAGGAGGGCGCCGCAGCCCCATCCGCCGAAAGCGACGGCCAGCGTCGCAAGGCGACGCGGCGCGACAGCGATCAGGTGCAGCGCGAGGACCCGCTGATCCTGAACCGCTTCGAAAAGATCTTCGGCTTGGCGGAGATGATGAACATTCCCCGCCCGGTCGATGACGACGACGAGGACGCCGCCCGTCAGGCCGCCGATGACATGGAGGAGATCGCGCTGGCCCAACATCAGCGCAAGCCCTCGACCCGGCTGAAACTCGATCTCGATCTGGCGCCCGCCGCCGTGGACGCGGCGCCGCTGACCGCGGTGCTGACCTATCCGGAATGGGACCATCGCCGCCGCGCCTATCACCCCGCCCATTGCCGTGTCGTCGCCGAACCGGCGCCGGAGGACGGTGAGGACTGGGCGCCCGACGAGGCCGCCCTGCGCCGAATCCGGCAGGTCCGTCGCCAGTTCGAGGCCTTGCGCCCGAAGCGCATGGTCTTCACCGGCCAGCCGGACGGCGACGACCTCGACCTCACCGCGCTGGTGCGCCGCTGCGCTGACCAGCGCGCGGGCGGGGCGGGCAGCGACCGCGTCTATCAGGCGGCGCGCAACGCCGCGCGCGATCTGGCGGTGGCGGTGCTGGTCGACACCTCGCTGTCCACCGACGGCTGGGTGGACGGGCACCGCGTTCTGGACGTCGAGAAGGAAGCCTTGCTGGCCCTGTCCAACGGGCTGAACGCCTGCGGCGACCCGCACGCCATCTTCGCCTTCACCTCGAAGAAGCGCGACTGGGTGCGGGTGCAGACGGTCAAGGAGTTCGACGAGCCCTTGAACGCCCAGGTGCAGCGGCGTGTCCAGGCGCTGAAGCCCGGCCATTACACCCGCATGGGAGCGGCGCTGCGCCACGCCGCCGCGCGTCTGGCGGAGCGGCCCAACCGCCACCGCCTGCTGATCCTGCTGTCGGACGGCAAGCCCAACGACGTGGACCATTACGAGGGGCGCTACGGCATAGAGGACACCCGCGTGGCGATCCAGGAGGCCCGCCGCCAGGGCATCGCCCTGTTCGGCATCACCGTGGACGCCGAGGCGCGCGACTATTTCCCCTACCTGTTCGGCCGGGGCGGTTATGCGATCTTCCCGCAGGTCACGCACCTGACCAAGGCCCTGCCGGCGCTGTACCGGCAAGTGGTGGGGTAGCCCCTTATACCGGTGAGCGGAAGCGCTGCCTCACTGAGGGGGATCCCCAACGCCGGCAATCCGCGATTCGCTTGCCCATCGCGAGGAGGAGCGTATGCCAGTGGCGTTGCCGATCCGAAAAGACCTGAGCGCCAGCGAGTCGCGCGCCTTGGCGCGCCGAGGGAACAATGGGCGGGTGGCGGCACGGATGTTCGCCATTTCCCATGCTCCGGATGGAGTGAGTTGTCCGGAAGCGGCCCGGCTGGTCGGTGTGGATCGCCATATCTCGAAGCTGCCTTCACCGAGTTGGCGACCCATGGTCATGCCGTCATCCCGGAATTGATGAGGTGCGTTGTCCCTTTGGGATGGGAGCGCGTCGGTCTGCCGACGATTATGTGGGGGGAGCAATCCCCTGCTGGAAACCGACCTCGGGCCGTTGCGGCGGATGTTCCAGTTTGCGCATTTTGGGACGCCTGTCCTGTCACGTAGGGTTCCAGAAGGTTGGTTCATCGGTGATGAAGGCGATAGCTTCGCTCAATTCGAAGACGGCGCCGAAGGTCCAACTGGCCTCCAGGCGTCTGGCCGTCACGACATGATGACCAAGCGCAGATCGATCAGCGCCCAGCGTGCCGCAGTGCCGAGATTGCGGGCAGCACGCTCGACGGCCGACCAACCGCCTCCATGGCGCTTAACCTCCGGATTTTCCCGTCAGATAGTCCCACTTGCACACAGGTTTCCTAGTTGTCAGGATGCGATACGTCCTTGGCGGCATACACCGCGAGCTGAGCGGCAACCTTGGCTTTGGTCAGGGAGCAGGGATCGGGAGGTCGATAGGCGGGGTTGGCCAGCTCGGGTTTCGCCTTCAGGCGCTCGCGGATGACCTCGTCGGGTGAGTGGCCTTTGAGGACGCGTTGCCGGCGGGCATTGTAGGCAAGCTTGTAGCCGCGCAGCAGGCGCTCCAGGGCGTTGTGCGTGCCGATGCACATGATCAGAACCTCCCGTCCGATGCGGCCGTTGAAGCGTTCGACCATGCCGTTGGTCTGCGGCGTGTAGGGCTTGGTCGTGCGGTGTTGCACACCCAGGGCGCGGCAGGCCGCCTCGAAGCCGTCGGCGGTGAAGCAACTGCCGCGGTCGGTCAGCACGTGGGTGATGGTGAAGGGAAAGGCGGCCACGGCCTCTCTGAGGAAGGCGGTGGCGCAGGCCTCGGTTTCCTCGTCCTTGACCGCCAGGTGGACCATGCGCGAGGCACGGTCGATGGCGACGTAGAGGTAGCGTTTGCGGGCCCCGGAGCCGATCACGTGCAGCATCGGCAGGTGCTTGATGTCGATGTGCAGGAAGCCGAGGTCGTACTCTTTGAAGTGCTTGGTGCCCTTCTTGGGCGCGTCGGTCGGGCGGTCGGGCAGGCGCCCCAGGCCCTCGGCCTTCAGGATGCGGTAGATGGCGTCGCGGTTGAGGCGGGGCAGGAAGTGGCGCACCGTAAACGTGAGGTCGTCGAGTGGGAACCCGGTGCTCCGGCGCAGCTCACAGACGATGGCGCGCTCTTCCTCGGTGGCCCACCAGCGCAGGTGCTGGGGCCGCGAGGAGTGATCCTGAATGTCCTCGGAACCACGCCTGCGCCATTTGCGGATGGTTTCGGTGCTGACGCCGTAGCGCTTGGCCAGCACGCCCGAGGGTTCGGTCGAGGCGGCGATGGCCGCGCGTACCGCCGGAGTGGTGCGGGCGTTGGGATGGATGTGGTACATGGCGGCTCCTCCCGGTCGGGGCCGAACAGGCTCAGCGTCGCCGCCACGCGGGATGATGCCCGCCGCGTCCGGCCCGTCAACCCTGGCCCTGGCGGGCCACCGCCGGAGGCGGCTGTGGGGCTGACCGGCCGTCGCGCGGCGGGCGCTTTGGGCTTGTCATGGCGACGACGGACGGGACTGCGCCAATAGCCGGCCTACTGTGGCGCAGGACCCAAGCGCCTTTCGATCCACCAGCCATATTCCTGAATGGCCCAACAGACCGGGTCCCAACAACGTTCCGCCATCAAACAGCCTAGCAGGGCGCGGAAAAACGGGCCGGTACGCCGTTCTTTCCCCCCACTGAAGCTTGAAACTGGGGTCTGTTACGCCCGCTTTTGTCGGGTTGGGCGCTTTTCCTTGCTCTGAGGCTCCCGGAGCCGCCGTTTAGGCGGACTCCGGGCATGACTATGCCGCCGCCAGCAGCTTGGGCAGGCGGATCAGGTTATAGCGGTAGCGGTCAGGGTGAACATCCAACCGACGCGGCCCAGGCCGATCTGGAGGCGCGGACACAAGCCGTGGCACAAGCTCGCAACGCGCTGCAACTCCTGATCGGTGTCGAACCGCCAGCCGACCTGCCGGACGCCCTGCCGCTTGAAAGGCAGGCGGTCACGCTTCACTCTCCGGCGGGCCTGTCGTCGGATTTGCTGCTTCGCCGGCTTGGCATTCTTCAGGCGGAGCAGGCTCTGATCGCGGCCAACGCCGACATTGGCGCGGCGCGGGCGGCGTTCTTCCCGCGTCTGTCGCTGACCACCTCGCTGGGCTACGTCAGCCCGGCCATGGCCGGCCTGTTCGGTGCCGATCATGGGGCGTGGACCTTCGCGCCGCAGATCACCCTGCCTCTGTTCCAAGGCGGACGGCTGAACTCCGAACTGCGTTTGGCCGGACTTCGCAAGTCCGCCGCCGTCGCCGAGTACGAGTGCGCCATCCAGATCGCGTTTCGCAAGGTCGCCGATGGTCTGGCGGGACAGGCGACTTTCCGTCGCCAAATTGAAGCACAGACGCGCGTGGTCACCAGCGCGGAGCGCCGTGTCGAGCTTTCCAGCCGGCGCTACCGTGCGGGTGTCGAGGGACGGTTGGACCTGCTGGATTCCCAGCGCCAACTCCATGCGGAGTGGCAGGCCCTGCTGGACCTGCGTCGCGACGAGTTGGGCAACGCGGTTGCGCTTTACAAGGCGCTGGGCGGCGCGATGGACGACGACGAGCCCGCTACTCCGTCCCTTGGCGCCGTGTCACCGTCGAAACGTGGCTGAACAAGCAATCTGTGATTGAGCACGAAACAATCGAAGTGAAAAGCACCCGACGGCTGACGAGAAGGGTGAAGAGTGGCCTCTGGTGGGAGTTCCGCGAGGGTGTGCTGATTTTCCTGCCGGCCTCATCGTCAAGGATGCTGAGCTTGAGGTTCTGGTGGCCTTGAAGCCGTCGCTGAGATTGGGGCATGGGGAGTTCTTGGCGTCGGCCGATGATATACTGCCATCGGGTTGAAGCAGAGTACGGACCGCTTTCTTCGCCGATCCTCTGGAGGCATCACGCCGTCATAGGTGAGGACACCGCACCGCGGCGATGCACCACCCGGCCGAAGGGAGCAAAGGCCCAGGGTTTGGCACCTTGGGCGATCGCGTTGGCCAGACCATCCGGATCGGTCACCACAAAGCCCGCCAGCGTTCCGACACCGTAGGCGTGAAGCCGTGGGGTCAGGGGCGTCGCCGGCCCGGTCAGCGCCACTTGGGCGGGACAGGCCAAGGACAGCAGACGAGGCAGCGTGCGGTTGACGAGACCGGCCGCCGACAGGATTGCCGTCGTGCAGCCGGGCAGCAGACATTCCGCGGCCGCCATGGGGAATTCACCGTCCCGCGGGTTGCTTTCGACGACCTGCGCGCGGGGCATGCGGTCGCGGTAGCCGGGAATGGCGCCGATCAGAACGGTGCGTCCGTCCGCCCTGGCCAAGTCATCCAGACCGTCGCCCGGAAGGGCATCCATGTCCTGCCGATTGTAGGAGGCGTTGATGGCGGCCACCGCCAGTGCCCGCTCCGCCGGGTCCCAGCCGTGCGCCAGCGCCGCGAGGCCGCGCAGGCCCCGCCGCCGATAGACCCCGGCCCGGGCACGGAGCACATCCCCGCCTTTGGACAGGTGGGCCAGCCCGGTGCCTCGTTCCCCTTCCACCATCAGCCAGCGCGGCCCGACGACGATGCGCCGCACCTCGCCGTCCACGACGCCATGGACCAGATCGGGATAGAGCCGGTCCGGCCCCCACCAGCGCCACAGCGCCGTCTCGCTTGCCGGCAGCAACGTGCCCTCGCGGCCCGAGAAGCTCTGCCATTTCGCCATGCAGCGGGCGGCGACGGACGTGAGCACCGGAAATCCGGTCAACAAGCCGTCACGCACCGCGTCGCCCAGCGCATGGCCCGCCCGTTCCAGGGCAACGAAGCGCCCGACCACCACGAGGTCGGTGGGTTCGTGCAGTGCCCGGCGCAGCGTGTCGACCGCGATGTCGATCCCGGCGCCGCGGGGACCGGCGTGTTGATCGATCCTGATGACCTTGCCGTTCGACAGATCCATCAGGTCCATGTGAGGCGCCGCGCCTTCACCGGGCTGGTGGTTGCATTGAACGAAGCCCTTGACTGCGAAGCCCCGTCCCTGCACGGCTCGGGCGAAATCGGCGAGCAGCCGGTCGACGGGGAAGGAGGGGTCGTGCATCACCACGCCCGGCTTCAGCCAGGGCACCGGAGACGCCGCCGCGTTGAGACCCGAAGGCGGTGACGGCTGGGCGGCGGGTGGCCCGGCGGTTGGGATGGTGATGGTCGGTCGGTCCATGGGTCACCTCATTCCCGCGGGTGGCGGTGCGCGGCCGGGACGGAGCGTTGCGGGCGGGGCGGGTGGCGCTCTCACAGCCGGTCGCCCCCGCAGACGCGGACGACAAAGGCGTCGAGTTCGCTGTCCATCGCCGCGGTCCGGCCCGACAGGTCGGTTGCGGCTGTCAGAACGACACGCGCCGCGGCGGCGGTCACCCCCGCGGTCGCCGACAGGTCGGTCACGGTGCCGGCAATGATGTCGACGCTGGCGGCGGTGGCGCGGATCGCGGTGGCGATGTCGGCGACGACGCCCGATTGCTCCTCGGTGACCGCGGCGATGCCGGCCGTGTTCTCGTCGATGTGGTGGATCATGGCGGCGATGGCCTCCACCCGGCCGCAGGCCTGCTCGGCCGCTTCGGCCATGGCGATGGCCTGTGCTCCGATGTCGTGGGTTGCCCGCGCGGTCGCGTCGGCCAACGCCTTCACCTCTTCGGCGACGACGGCGAAGCCCTTGCCGGCGTCCCCGGCGCGCGCGGCCTCGATGGTGGCGTTCAGCGCCAGCAGGTTGGTTTGCGCCGCCACGCCGGCGATGAGGTCGGCAACGGAGCCGATGCTCTGCGCCGCGTCGCTCAGCCGCTGCATGGCGGCAACGGAGTCGCTGGTGGCGCGCCGGGCCGCGTCGGTCGCCCCGGCGGATTGGCAGAGGCGCGCGGCGACGGCGCGGATGGCCGCTGATGCCTGCTCAACCGCGGCGGACACTCCGGCGAGATGTGCCGAGGCCTCGCCCGCCGCTCCGGCGACCGTGGCCGACCGCTCGCTCGTCAGGGCGGATTCCGCAGTCAGGCGGCGGGCGGTGTCCTCCAGTCCGGCGGATGTGGTGGCCACGGCGCGCGCGGTGCCGCGTACGGTCGCCCCGATTGCCGCCGCCTCGCCGGCGAAGTCGGCGCTTCGCCGCTCCATGCCAACCAGGGCTTCGTTGATGAGACGGGCGTGGCGGGAGAAGTCGCCGACCAGCCCATCCGTCAGGATGTGGCGGAAATAGCGGCCCTCGGCCGTTCGCTCCATGGCGGCGTCGGCCTCCTTGGTGAAGGCTTCCGTGAGGTCGAGCAGGCGGTTGATTGCGTGATCGAGCCGTCCCGGCAGGCCGCTCTCGGCAATGCCGACGATCCGGATGTCGAGGCGGCCGCGAGCCGCGGCCTCCAACACCAGGATCGAACGGGTGAGCGAGCGCCTGAGTTGATGAAGGAACAGCAGGCTGGCGATCGTTCCGCCGCCGGCAAGGGCCAGGGTGCCGGCGAGTGCCGGGGTCCCCGCCGCGCCGGCCTCCCGCAGGGCAATTCCGGCGAGCAGCGCCGCGGCGGTCAGCCCGGCGGACCAGAGGGCGCCAGTCAATGATGACCGGTCAGAGAGCGAAGACGAATTCGTCATAGCTCACGCCCGCCCGGTGCAGCCGGTCGACAAGGGTGTGGTATCCGGTCTCGGCGGCCTCCGGTCCCTCGCGGCCGGCCTCGGCCGCGCGCAGCTCGGCGTAGAGGGCGGCGATCTTGGCAACGGCTTGCGGACGCGGGCAACGCCGGTTGGAATGGAAGCTGATGATCGTCCCGTCCGTGCCGAAGGTGGGGGTGATGTGGGCCAGAACCCAGTAGTGGTCCCCGTTGGCCGCCCGGTTCAGCACATAGGCGAAGCATTCCCTGCCCCTGCGGATCGTCTGCCAAAGGAGCCGGAAGACGCCGTGCGGCATGTCGGGGTGGCGGATGATGTTGTGCGGGCGGCCGATCACCTCGCGTTCGCGGTAGCCGGCGACGCGCAGGAAGACCTCGTTGGCGTAGATGATGCGGCCGGTGGGATCGGTCTTGCTGACGATGATCTCGTCGCGGTCGAAGCGGCGCTCGGCCATGGTGGTGGTCCCCCTGCGGATGGGCGGCGTCAGGCACCGTGAAGCAAATGGCCGCGGATGGCAGCGCCTGCGACGTTGATAAGGGTCACCAGGGCCAGCATGACCAGGATCAGGGCCAGCGCCTCGCGGTATTCGAAGAGGTGGAAGGCCGTCACCACCTCCAGCCCCAGCCCGCCGGCGCCGACCACGCCGAGCGTGGTGGCGGCGCGCAGATTGTGTTCCCAGCGGTAGAGCGTCACGTCGACGATCCGCGGCATGATTTGTGGCCACAGGCTGAAGCGCAGGACGCCCAGCGGCGAGACGCCCTGGCTGCGCAGCGCGTTGCCGGGGCCGGGGTCGACATGCTCCAGGATCTCTGCGTAGAGCTTGCCGAGCACGCCCGTGGAATGGCCGGCCAGCGCGAAGACACCGGGGAGGGGGCCGAAGCCGACCGAGGCGACGAACAGCACCCCCCACACCAGACCCGGAATGGACCGCGCGGTGTTCAGCAGAAGGCGCACCGGCTCGTGCAGCCAGCGCGGAGTGGTGTTGCGCGCGGCCAGCGCGCCCAGCGCCAGCCCGGCAACGGTCCCCAGCGCCGTTCCGGCGACGCTCATCGCCAGCGTCTCCAGCAGCGGACGGCCCCAGTTGGACCAGCGTGAGAAGTCGGGTGGCAGGGACTCGCCCACCAGCGTGAGGATGGTGGTGACGGCGCCGCGGTAGCGCTCCGCCGACAGGCCCCCGGTGTAGGCGAAGGCGCCGAGGACGAGCAGGACGGTCAGGAGCACCTGCGCCAAGGTCTTTCCGGCGCGGCGGCGCCCGTCCTCGACGACGGAGTCCAGATCGGCGGCATTCAGATTTTGGGTGGCTTCGGCGAGGCTGGCCATGCGGCGTCACTCCGACAGAATGGGGCGGGGACCGAAGACGGCGGTGCGGGCGGCGGCGTCGAAGGCGGTGGCCGGGCCGTCGAAGACGACCCGCCCCTCGGCCAGCCCGACGATGCGGTCGGCCAGCGCCATGGCCGTCTCGATCTGGTGCAGGACCAGCACGGCGGTGACGCCCTGCCGTTCCACCGCCTGCCGCAGCACCCGGCCGAGATGCGCCACCAGCGCCGGATCGACCGAGGCGAAGGGCTCGTCGCCCAGCAGGATGTCCGGCTTGCGGATCAAGGCGCGGGCAATGCCGACCCGCTGGCGCTCGCCGCCGCTGAGGCGCCCGGCGCGGACCAGTGCGCGGGGCAGCAGCCCGACGAGGTCCAGCGCCTCGGCGGCGCGGCGGCGGAGCGCGCGCGGCCAGGGCAGCGGCGACAGCGGATGGCGCGTGTCGGCCAACCCGAGCAGCACGTTGTCCAGCGCCGTCAGCCGGTCGATCAGCGCATGGTCCTGGAACACGGTGGCGGTGCGGCGGCGGTGGCGAGCCAGCGCCTCGGCATCGTCCAACGGGCCGCTGCCGGCGACCGTCACCGTTCCATGCTCCGGAGCGACCAAGCCGTTGAGCACGCCGAGCAGCGTCGTCTTGCCGACCCCGGACCGGCCCACCACGGCGGTGACGAGTCCCTGCGGGATCGTCAGCGACACGCCCCGCAGCACCGGGACCCCGCCGCGCCGGACGGCGAGGTTATCCACGACAATGGCCGTGGGTGCCGCTTCCGGCGCCGTCGCCATTGCTGTTGCCGCCGGAGGCAGGACCGCCTTGTCCACCATCGCGCCCACTCCCTGTATCCGCATGCCGGGCCGTCTCCTCACGCTTCCTTTTCGACGAGGAAGGCGTTGTTCCGGGTGCCGTAGCCGAGCGCCTTGCGGAGCCACAGGGGCGGGCTCTTGTTCATCATCGCCTGAAGCTGTTCGATGACCTCGGCGATCTCGCGTTCGCGCTCCATCTTCACCGGGAAGACCTTGGCGTCGCGCACCCGCACGGCGGCGAAGTCGGAGAGTTTGCGGGTGAACAGCACCGCGCAGCCGTCGAGCGCGCCGATTTTCCGGTCGGTCAGGTCGCCCGCGCTGTCGTCCGCCCCGGCACCCGAGCAACCGGCGCCGCCACCGGGACCTTTGCCGCCGTTCGGCGCCTTGCCGGCGGCGAACTGCACCACGTCGAGGAATGCCGAACTGTCGTAGGAGACGTCGTAGAAGACCATCTGGCGGGCACTGGCGAAGTCGGCGTCGACGTCGGTCAGGCTGTTGGTGGTCAGGGCGATCTTGATGTGTCCGATGTCGCTCATGGGCGGCTCCGTGGGCGGAAGTCGAAGAGAGGAGGAAGGCTCACCACATCGGCAGGCCGGCGATCATGGTCTCGCGGCCGAAGCGGGTGCGCAGATGGGCGGGCAGGGTCTGGCCGTCGGGCGTGCGGGCGCGCCAGCGCGGCAGGTCGGTCAGCGCGATGGCCCCGTCGGTCAGCGCCTCCGCCGGCACGATGTGCAGCACCTCGTCCACCGCGACGAAGAAGTCGATGGGATGGCGCACCGGGTCGGCGTAGAGCGGGCCGATCTCGATCCGGAGGCAGTCGCCGTCGATCCGGTGTTTCGGGTTGTCGCAGTCGAAGCGGTAATGCCGGTTGAAGAAGGCGCGCGGGCGGAACTGGTAGAGGATGCGGTCCTCGTCGGCGAAGCGCTTGATCTCCGCCACGATGTCGGTGAAGTGCTGCGACAGCATCGCCTCGACATAGGCGTCGCCGTAGGGCTGGCGCCGGGAGTCGAGAAACCAGGCCACCGCCGATTCCAGCAGGTTCAGCCCGACCGGCGTGATGTGGAGCGCCACCGCGCAGCGGTTGACCGTGCAGCGGGCGACGACGATGCCGTCCTTCACCTCCAGCCGTCCGCTCTTGTGCACCATGACGGTGCGCAGGATGCGCAGGATGCGGTGGATCTCCGCCAGCAGCTTGTCGATGGCGGTGATCCGCGGCAGGGCGAGGTAGCGCTGCCAGCCGGTCTTGCCCTCCAGCGCCTCCTCGTTCTCCGCCTCCAGATGCCCGTCGAGCAGCATGAAGGCGGTGGCGGCGCCGAACAGGCAGGGAAGCGCCGGGGCATCCGTCTCCTCGGCGAAGGTCAGCTTCTTCTTCTTGGTGTAGAGTTCGATCTGCCGGTGTTCGGTCCGGCGCAGGCGGTCGCCGAACCGAGTCGTGTAATCGGCGATGGCATCGTCGAGCGCCGTCATCGGGGGAACGCTCCGCTGCAAGGATTCTTGAGGGAAGGTCTTCGGGGGACGTTGCCCCCACCCTGACCCTCCCGCGCTGGGCGGGGGAGGGGATGAGCTTCCTCTCCCGCCCAGCGCGGGAGGGAAGGGGCCCGCGGCGCAGCCGTGGGAAGGGTGGGGGCAACCGGCGATGATCCGGACGCCCGGCTCTTACCAGGTGTTGAGAATCCACTCCTTGTTCTTGTTGTATTCCATGTGGGCGAATAGGGCGTTGGCGATGGCCTCGCCCAACTCCATGGCGCCCTTGTAGCCGATGGTCGGCTTGCGGTAGAGGCCGGCCCGGTCGAAGGTCGGGAAGCCGACGCGCACCATCGGGATGTTGTTGTCGATGGCGATGTAGCGGCCCTTCGAGTGGCCCATGATGAGGTCCAGCTCGACCTCCTTGTCGCGGATGCGCCGTTCCAGGTCCCACAGGTCCGCGTTGCAGACGACCTGCATGTCGTGATCCACGGAGTTCTTCAGCTCCAGGATGCGCGGGTCCTTCTTGTACTTGTTGTTGTCGTCGCCGAGCAGAAGCAGCACCGGCTTCAGCTGCACCTCGCGGCAGAACTGCGCCAGGCCGATCACCAGATCGGGGTGGCCGAACAGCGCCACCTTCTTGTCGGCGAAGAACATGTGCGCCAGATCCTGGAGGGCGTCGAGCGCGATGCCGCGTTCCCTCACCAGCGAGTCCGGGATCTCCCTGCCGGTGAGCCGGCTGATCGCCTCCAGCATGTCGTCGGTGTTCTTGATGCCGTAGGGCGTCGGGCTGACGATGGCCGGGACCTCGAACTCGTCGCGCAGATACTCAGCCGCGCTCGCCCCCTCGTAGCGGGCCAGCGCGATCGAGCCGACCGCGTTCGGCGCGCCCTGGAAGTCCTCGACCGTGGTTCGGCCGTGGGTGTGGTTGGTCTTGTCCGGCAGCATCGGGCTGTCGAAGTCCTCGGTGTCCATGAACACCGTGGCGTCCACGCCCATGTCCTTCAGGTAGCTCTTCAGCAGGACGACGTCGCCGGGGTTCACCCAGCCGGGGAAGACGTTCAGCTTGCCGTTCGGCTTGGCCTTGGTCTTCGACATGGTCTTGACCATGGCCTTGACGCACTCGTCGTAGCCGGAGACGTGGCTGCCCTTGAAGCTCGGTGTGTGGACCGGCACCAGATGGACCTTGCGGTACGGGTGGTTCTCCTTCAGCCAGCGGTTCAGCACGTTGATCGTGCCTTCCACGTCGTCGCCGATCACCTCGGTGGAGCAGGTGGTGATGATCGGGATGACACGCAGCTCGGGGTAGCGGTTGACGAGGACCTGGACGCCCTCCTCCATCCGCTTGTTGCCGCCGAACACCGCCGACTCCTCGTGCAGCGAGGTCGAGGCGATGTCGAAGTTCTCCTTGAAGTGCTGGGCGAACAGCAGGCGGACGAACATGGAGCAGCCCTGACCGCCGTGGACCAGCGGGATGCTGTCCTTGACCCCGATGCCCGCATACTGCGCGCCGGCCGGCTGGCAGTCGAACATCGGGTTGATGATGCCGGCCCGGTCCTTCGACGTGATTTCGCAACTCATGGGAGGAATGCCTTTCGGATGCGGTGAAGGACCGCTCAGTAGAGGGAGTGGCTCAGTTCGCGGTTCTTGGAACCGGTGATGGCGATGGCGACCAGCCGTTCCTTCAGACCGTTCAGCAGATCGCGGATCTGGGCCGGGCCGGCCTCGCTGATCCAGGGGAAGCGTTCCTGGAAATCCTTCACCATGATCTTGGCGTCGGCGTAGAACAGACGGTCCTGCGGGGTGTCGAGCGTCAGCTCCTTCCCGGTCAGCAGCTCCGCCGCCTTGCCCAGTACGCCGTCGATGTTCTCCTGACGGTCCCAGGTGCGGGAGTAGAACTGCCACAGGCAGCGCTCCTGGACGTAGCCGTAGAGCTGGTCGATCTTGGAGTTGGTGGGGGACTCGGTCGTGGTGGTCATTCCGCGGCCTCCTTGTAGGCGATGCGGTTGGCGCCGCGGATGTCCTTGGCGGCGAGCTTCAGCAGCGGGTTGTTGACGGCGTTGTACATGTCGCGGGCGAGGTTCACGAAACCCTCGAAGCCCATGTACGGCCCGTTGTGGTAGGCGTGGCCGTTGACGTAGGGGATGTGCTGCTTCTTCACCAGCTCGCCGACGCGCGGGCCGGTGAAGATGACGTCCGGCTTCACGAGATCGATGATCTCGAAGAATTCCAGCTCGTTGCCGTCGTCGATGTAGTAGGTGCCCTCGCGTCCGCGGGCGATGACCTTCTCGAAGTCCTCCTCATGGCCGAACTTCGAGGACATGGCGACGACCTCGACGCCCAGGTCGTCCTCGACCGACTTGGTCCAGTGCCACAGGCGCGGGCCGCCGGTCCAGATGGCCATGCGGGTGCCCTTCAGGCGCTCCTTATACCAGTCGAGCTTGGGCTTCCACAGGGCGTATTCCTCGGCGATCAGCGCCTCGCCCTTCTCCTCGATGCCGAAGAAGGCGCAGATCTTGCGGATGCCTTCGGCCATGTAGTTGAAGCCCCAGCTGTCGATGTCCAGGCGGGGGATGCCGTACTGCTTCTTCAGCTCATTGGCGATGTAGCCCGAGGAGCGCGCGCAATTGACGACGTTGAGCTGCGCGCGGTGCATCTTGCGCAGGTCGTCGTAGGTGCCGTTGCCGGTGAAATGCGCGATCACCTGGATGCCCAGCCGGTCCCAATAGGTCTGCAGGAGCTGGGTGTCGCCCTGGATGTTGAAGTCGCCGATGAAGTTCATCGTGTAGGGGCTGGTGATCTCCGGCTCCAGCGTGCCGACCTTCTCGTTGATCCAGCCGATGTTGAGGACGTGGTGGCCCTTCGACTGCGACACGCCGGAGAAGCCGGGGCATTCCACGGTGAAGACATCCACGTCGGGGCGGGCGTCCATGACCTTCTTGGCCACCGCCTTGATGTCGTCGCCGATCAGCGCCGTCGGGCAGGTGGTGTAGACGATCATGCGCTTGACGTCCGGCATGGCGTCGAAGGCCTCGTGCATGCTCTTTTCGAGCCGCTTCTCACCGCCGAAGACGATGTGGCTCTCCTTCATGTCCGTCGACCAGACGTACTTCATGTTGAAGTGGCCGTTGTCGGTCGGGTAGCGCTTGGTGTGCCACGTGTCGTAGGCGCAGCCGAGCGGCCCGTGGATCATCTGGATGGTGTCCTTGAGGACGCCGCCGATGACGAGCTTCGCGCCGCAGAAGGCGCAGCCGCGCTCCGACAGGGTTCCCGGAATGGTCGCCGCGTTGGACAGCGGCAGGTAATCGCGCGTGTCCTCGTCAGGGGCCTTTAAATAGATATGCTTCTCGCGCTCGGGAATGTCCTTGTCGCACTTCAGCAAGACCATGGGCATGGGAGTGCTCTCCTTGCGGGGAATGGGCAGGGAATGTTCGGTTCGGGTGAAGACGGCCGGCTTGCACGGGCCTGATCGTGTGTTTCAGGAGTCTCGGGTTGTGGGGGGCTAGGCCACGGAATGTCAGACGCTTCCTTTACTGCACGGCCCGTGCCAGACGCCCGGATCCCCGGAATCCGCCGTCATCGACCGGGGAAGGCCGGAAGCGCCGCTCCAGGGGGCCGTTCCAAAACGTACGAACCGCCGGCAACCGTTCGTATCCGTGCGCCGTCCGGTTCCCATCCGTCCATGCACATTGGCTCCTCTTCGGATGGCATGGCGGTTGCTCATTTCGGAAGGCACGAAACACCCACGCCCCATCCAAGGACGGACGATGACCGGAACGGATATCAAGCTGCTGCACGCCATGCTGCGCGTCAGCGACATGGAGCGCTCGCTCGACTTCTACACACGCCTGCTCGGCATGCGGGTGATCCAGCAGCGGGAGCACAAGAAAAACCAGTTCACACAGGCCTATGTCGGCTACGGGACGGCGGAGGACCCGCTGGATTCCCCAGCCATGGTGATCGAACTGGTCGCCAACTGGACGCAGGAGGTGCCATACAGCCAGGGTTCGGCCTTCGGCCACATCGCCATCGGCGTGCCGTCCGGCATCGGCGCCCTGTGCGAGCGGCTGGCCGCCGAGGGCGTGCCGGTTCCCCGCCCGCCCAAGCCGCAGAAGCACGGCGACAACATCGTCGCCTTCATCGAGGACCCGGACGGCTACCGGATCGAGCTGGTCCAGCGGGCCGCCGCATGACCATCGGAACCGCCGCCGCGGATCTTCTGGAGGCTCTGGCCCATCCGGTCGCCGTCTACGGCCCGGACGGGCGGCTGTCCGCCTCCAACCAGCGGTTCCGCGATCTGTGGGAGCGGCTGGTCGCGCCGGAGGATCGCTGGCGTCACGAAGGGCTGGGGGCGATCACCGCTTTTCTCGGTCTGCCGCGGGTCGGTGGTCCACCGGGTGTGTTCCACGATTTCGCGTCACCGACCGGCACCATCGCCGCCTTCGCCCTGACACCAGTGGGAGGGACTCCGGTGGGAGGGACTCCAGTGGCTGGCGGCGGCTGGACCCTGTGCGGGCAGGACGTCACCGCTCAGCGCCGTGGCGAGCGGATGGCCGAACGGTCGCAGAAGATCGCGCTGGTGGCCCTGGCCGACCTCGCCGAGCACCGCGACAACGAGACGGGTGAGCATGTGCTGCGCGTCGCCCGCCTGGCCCATGAGATCGCCCGCCGGCTCTGGCAGACGGGCCGCTGCGCCGGCGGGATCGATGACGACTTCCTGCGCCACGTCGGGGTTGCGAGCATCCTGCACGACGTGGGCAAGGTCAGCATCTCCGACGCCATTCTGCTGAAGCCGGGCGCCCTGACCCCGCAGGAACGCGCCGTGATGGAGACCCACACGGCGAGCGGCGCGCAGATCCTGCGCAAGGCCGACGCCATGCTGGCGGGCAGCCCGCAATTCCGCTTCGCCGCTGCCATTGCGGAACACCATCACGAGCGCTGGGACGGCACCGGCTATCCCCATGGGCTGGCGGGAGAGGCGATCCCTCTGGCCGCCCGCATCGTCGGGGTGGCCGACGTGTACGACGCCCTGTCCTCCCGCCGCCCCTACAAGGAACCGTGGCCGCAGGACAAGGTTCTGGCCTATCTGCGCGATCAAGCCGGGCGGCATTTCGACCCGATGGTGGTCGATGCCCTTCAGGAGGTGCTGGCGGCGCGCAACGCCGCCCGCACCATCGAATGGACTGCGGAGATGGAGACCGGCATCCCCGACATCGACGCCGATCACCGCGTGCTGCTGGCGCTGGTCAACCAGATCGCCGACCGCGACAACCAGGGTGACCGGGTGGCGGTGGAGTTCGTTCTCGACGAGTTGCTCGGCTACACCGCCCTGCATTTCGCGCGGGAGGAGGAATTGTTGGCTCGGGTCGGCTATCCCGACCTGGACCATCACCAAGCGGTTCACCGCGCGCTTCTGGACGAGGTGCGCGGGCTTCAGCGCCGCATGGCCGCCTTCACGCCGGGGCTGGGCGACGCGTTGCACCGCTTCCTCGGCCACTGGCTGACCAGCCACATCCTGGGCGAGGACCAGCAGTATGTGCCCTACGCCCTGTCCGCCGGCAGGGCTGTCACCCCTTGCGGAACGACTTGTAGCTGATCCCGTACTTCTCCATCCGCAGGCCGAGCATGCGGCGGGTCAGGTTCAATTCCTTCGCAGCCTCGGTCATGTTGCCCGTGTGGGTCTTCAGGGCCTCCACGATCATCTCGTACTCCACCGCCTGAAGCTTCGCCTCCAGCCCGCAGCCGAAGCTGGTCCCCGTCTCCACCGAAGTCTGGAGCGACGGCGGCAGGTCGTAGCCGTGGATCACCTCGTCGTCGGACAGGATCACCGCGCGCTCGATCACGTTCTCCAACTCGCGCACGTTGCCCGGCCAGTGGTAGCTCATCAGCATGGTCAGCGCGGGGGTGGAGATGCGCTTCACCGGCTTGCCGGCCTCGCGGGAGAACTGGGCGGCGAAATGGTCGGCCAGTGTGACCACATCGCTGCCGCGGTCGCGCAACGGCGGGATGGTCATGGGGAAGACGTTCAGGCGGTAGTAGAGGTCCTCGCGGAAGGTCCCGGCGGCGACCATGGCGCGCAGGTCGCGGTTGGTGGCGGCGATCACCCGCAGGTCCACCTTCACGGGTTTGCTGCCGCCGACCCGCTCGAAGGTCTTTTCCTGAAGGACGCGCAGCAGCTTGGCCTGCACCGCCAGCGTCAGTTCCCCCACCTCGTCCAGGAAGACGGTGCCGCCGTCGGCCAATTCGAACCGGCCCTTGCGCTGCGCCTGGGCGCCGGTGAAAGCCCCCTTCTCGTGGCCGAACAGCTCGCTCTCGACGATGGTTTCGGGCAAGGAGGCGCAGTTGAACTTGATGAAGGGGCCGTTGGACCAGGGGCTTTCGTAATGGATGGCGTTGGCGATCAGTTCCTTGCCGACGCCGCTTTCGCCCAGAACCAGCACGGTCGCCTTGGTCTTCGCCACCTTCTGGATCAGCGCGAAGACCTCCTGCATCGTCTTGGACGCGCCGATGATGTTGGACGGGCGGTATTTCGCCTTCAGCGCGCTGTGCAGGCGCTGGTTCTCAGCCTCCAGCCGCACCTTGTCGATGTTCTCCAGCATGTAGAGTTCCACCGCCGGCGCGATCATCGCCGCGATGGTGGCCAGCAACTCGGCATCCTGTTGCAGCAGGCGCCGGTTGGCATAGGCGCGTTCCGCCGAGATGGTGCCCAGCACGCGGCGGCCGTGACGGATCGGCACGCACAGGAAGGACAGCTCCATGTCGGACGCGGCCGGCCGGCTTTGCGTGCGGTTCAGGAAGGCGGGCTCGTCGCCGAGCCGCGGCACGACGATGGCCTCGCCCCCCTGAACCACCCGCCCGACGATCCCTTCGCCCGGTGAATAGAGACCGAGCGCCCGCTGCTCCTCGGTCAGGCCGAAACTCTCATGGATGAAGATGCTGCCGGTCTCGCGGTCGTGCAGGGTCACCATGCCGCGCAGGATGCGCATCCGCTCGCGCATCAGCGTCAGCAGCACGCCCAGCGAGCCGGGCAAACTCTCGCTCTCGGTCAGGATGCGGCTGATTTCGTAGAGGAAAGGCAGGACGTTGATCCGGCATTCCCCGCTCTCGCAGTCCGTGAACTCGTAGAGCTTCTTGAAGCTGCGCGATTCCATGAGCGCCACCGCCATGCGTGGACCTTTACGGTAGAGGGGCCGGCAGGACCCGGATGTGCGTTCCCAGAACCTCCACCAGCCGGCGTCGAACGGCGCCCAGCGTGTGCCCGGCCATGCCGCAGCCGACGCAGGCCCCGCGCAGGCCCACCCGCACGACGTCGCCGGACACCTCCACCAGTTCCATGTCGCCGCCGTCGTTCTGAAGCATGGGGCGAAGCTCCTCGATGGCGGCGGCGATCAGGCGCAGGCGGTCGTCGTCCGTGGCCGAAACCGAGAGGGCGGCCGAGGGGGCGGGCAGAACGCTGGTGGTCATGGGTCGTCTCGCTCCGATGATGGGTTCCGGATGACAGGCGCGACCAGACGATATATCCATTCAAATATAGCGCATGGTTGCGTTGCAACACAAAAGATCGTCCGCCCCGAAAAACGGCCGGGCCGGGCGATCAGCCGGCGGGTGCCGGGGGTAAGGTCCTCTGCGCGAAGGATTGGGGGCGGTGCGGCGGCACGAAGGCGTGGCCGTCCTGGCGCAGGTAGACGTCCCGCATCACCGCCCAGCCCCGCCTCACACCGTCGAACGGAGCGGCGGTCGGGCGCTGTTTCAGCGTCAGCCAGCCGCCATAGCCGATGGTCGCGAGATGGCGGCGAAAGTCGGCGTGCCGGCCAGGTCCGGCCGGGTCGGGCACGGTCCGCCCGGGATCGCAGACTCCGAACTGCTCCAGCCGCCCGCGCCCCGCGTTGAAGGGGGCGTGCCCGGTCTCGCCGGAGTCCACCAGCGCCGCGCTGTTCATCTGCAGGCCGAGCGACGGATGGTCCAGCGCATCCACCAGGATGCGCGCGTCGGCGGCGCTGAGAACGAAGTCGCCGCCGGAGCGGCCCAGCGGGGCGATGCACAGCACGGTTCCATGCCGCTCGATGCGCGGCAGCAGATCCTCCAGAAAGGCGCGCCCGGCCAGCCAAGCCGCCTTCAAGGACAGCGCTCCGCGCCGCCGGCCACCCGCTCCGAGGATCATGGTCCGTCCGCCCAGGTCGCGGCACACCGCCGACAGGCGGACCAGATGGTCGCGGGTCCGCCGTACCGTCTCCGCATCGCCAAACAGGCCGAGCTCGGGCCGCCCGGCGAGCAGCGCGTGCAGTCCGGTCACCGCCAGCCCCGCCGCGCCGATGGTTCGGCGGTGCGCCTCCACCGCGGCGGCGGATGGACTGTCCCCCGCACCCCCATCCGGGTCGATGCGGTGCGGAGCCACCTCGATCCCCTGGAAGCCGAGCGCCCGGATGCCCGGCAGCAAGGCATGGGAATCAACAG
This sequence comes from Azospirillum baldaniorum, assembly GCF_003119195.2. Lineage (NCBI taxonomy): Bacteria > Pseudomonadati > Pseudomonadota > Alphaproteobacteria > Rhodospirillales > Azospirillaceae > Azospirillum > Azospirillum baldaniorum. The sequence continues at coordinate 698,717 of NZ_CP022255.1, forward strand.
TGGGCAGGGCAAGGTCGCAAAGCGCCGGTTTCATGTCAGTCCAACTCCTCCACGGAGGTGATGAGGCGGTGGATGGTCGCCCCCTTGGGTTTGCCCGGCGCGTCCCCGTTCCGGCGCTGCACGGCGCGCGTCACCCAGCCGAGCCCGCCATGGACCAACGCGAGGCTGACCTCGTTCAGCAGGTCCAGGATGTCGTGCCCCTTGTCCACGATGATCGGCTGGATGCCGGCCTCCATCAGGCGTTTGGTCGCCGAAACCCCGATCGACGCCGCATAGACGGCGGCGCAGCCATCGAGGAAGGCGATCTTCACCGCCACCTTGTCCTCGGGAGGATGGGCCGGGTCCTCCTCGGGCTCCGGCAGGGCTTCCTCGCCGGGCCGGCGTTCGGCGTTGACGCCCTTCATGCGGGCCGGGACGAACTCTCCGATGCCGTGCAGCTCCGCCGAACCGGGCTGGATGTCGTAGACGACGAACCGCTCGCCGCCGCCGAAGTGCAGGTTGACTTGGGCCTGATCGTCCGATGCGAAGGCGACCCTGATCATGGCTGGTCCCTGTCCTTTCACTGCGGGGTCTCGTGGTCGCGCGGCGTGCCCTGCCAGTAGATCGAGCGGTAGGGGGCGATCTCGCGGTAGACGGCGGCGAAGGTGTTGGCGAGGTCGAACAGCGTGTTCCGGCTGCCCCGGTAGCCGATCCACACCCGCGCATGGCCGCCGTGGGTGTCGTAGAGCGGGAAGCCCGCCCGCACCAGCGGCATGCCCAGCCGGGCCGCCGGCTCCGCCCCGTGGGAGTTGGCGATGAGGATGCCGGCCCCGCCCCTGAGGGCCAGATCCTCGCGCGCCAGCGTCTCCAGGTCCTCCAGATCGCCGACCACGACGCTGTCCAGCGGCAGCCCGTCCAACACCGGTGCCCGCGCCGTCGCCACCGCGGCCACCGTCTCCATCCCCATGCCGGACAGGAAAACCGACAGGGAGGCCAGCAGATCGGCATCCGCTGCCATCGCCACCCGACCGGCGCCGAGCTGGAACTGGCAATCCACCATGGCGTCGCGGAGCTGGTCGCGCCAGCGCTCGACGCGCGGCGGGACGGGGCGGTCCGACAGCTGGCTCAGCGTGTGGGTGAAGGCGTCGCAGGCCTCAATTCCCATCAGCCCATCGAAGCGGTGGTCCGGCACTCCGGTGCGCGCCTTCAGCCGGTCGGCGGCGCGGCCGAGCGAGCGCCCGATGACCAGCGTGGCGGCGGACCGGCCCATCTGCGCGATGTCGGCGCGCGTCGTCCCGCCGTAGGTCAGGGTGGAATAGCCGTCCGCCGTCAGGTGGCCGTTCAGCGAATCGCCGATGTCGGGAAGCACGATGGGGTACAGGCCGAACGCCTCCACCCAGTCCTTCAGCACCTCGACGTCGCCCGGCGTCAGCATGGACGGGGCAAGGATGTTGACCTGCCGGCGGCGCTGCCCGGCCTCCCAGCCTTCGGGAACCAGCGCGTCGACGATGGCCTCCACCGCCAGGGCGAAGCCGGTCTCCAGGCAGCCCAGCGTGTCGGTGGCGTTCACCGGCACCACGGCCATGCCGGCGTGCTGCGGGCAGGCGGCGCGGAACGCCTTGACGGTGCGTGGGACGTCCGCCCCCTGCATCTCCGACAGGCCGGTGGAGATCAGCCCCACCACGTCGGGCTGGTTGCGCTCCGCGATGGTGCGCAGCGCTTCCACCACGTTGCCGTCGGCGCCGATGACGGTGGTGGTCTGGTCCATCGCCGTCGTCTGGAGCGCGATCGGCTCCCGGAAATGGCGCATGAAGAACAGCTTGTTGAAGGAGGTGCAGCCGCGCGCCCCATGCTCCAGCGGCATGGTCCGGGCCAGCCCCAGGAAGGCCAGCGAGGCGCCGACCGGCTGGCTGACCTTCAGCGGGCTGACGCTCAGCGGCTTGGCGGGGGTGAGGATATCGGTCATGACGGTGCCTTTCCCTCAGGCGCGCAGGGCCTGCGGCGCCGGGACGGCGTCGGCCCAGGGGGCCGGACGGTTCACCTGCGCCCACACCGGATTCTCGACCGAGGTCACGAGCTGGCGCGCCAGCTCCACCATGCCGGCATAGCCGGCGTAACCGATGTTGCGCACATGGTCGATGTCGAGGAAGGGGATGCGCGACTTCAGCGTCGGGTAGATGTAGCGGTCGCCGGCGATCAGGATGTCGGCCCGGCAGCGCTCGAAGGTCTTCAGCAGCTCGATCTGGTCGTTGTCGGCGATCATCAGGGCGTCCGGCCCCATCAGGGCGCGGATGCGGGCCTTGTCCTCCTCCGTCGATTTCTCGGTGCCGGTGGCGACCACCACCATGCCGAGATCCTGCATGGCCGAGACCACCGACCAACTCTTGTAGCCGCCGGTGAAGATCAGCACGCGCTTGCCGCGCAATCGCGCGCGCAGCGGGGCCAGCGCAACTTCCGCCGCCGCTTCCTCCCGCGCGATCAGCGCCTCCGTCCGCGCGGTCAGGTCCGAATCGTTGAGCAGCCGGGCGAAGCCGCGCAACGCCGCGGAGGTGTCCTCAATCCCGTAGAAGCTGCCTTCGAAGAAGGGAATGCGATACCTCTCGTGCAGCTTGCGTGCCACGCCCAGCATGGCCTTGGAGCAGACCACCATGCTGGCCTCCGCCCGGTGCATGGTCTGCACCTCGCGGAACCGGCTGTCGCCGGACAGGGTGCAGAGGATGCGCAGCCCCAGCTCGTCGAACAGCGGGGCGACGTTCCAGAACTCGCCGCCGACGTTCCATTCGCCGATCAGGTTGACGTCGTGGATGCGGAGGCCGGGGCGCTCGGCGGCGGCGGGCACCGGCTCCGGCTCCCGCGTGCCGATGATGCGCTCGACCACCACCTCCCCGGCGATGCGGTTGCCGAGATTCTTGTTGCCGTAGAAGCCGGCGCAGTCCACCGGGATCACCGGGACGCCGAACCGCTCCTGCGCCGCCTTGGCCACCGCATCCAGGTCGTCGCCGGACAGGGCCGGAACGCAGGTGGCGTAGAGGAGGACGGCGGCGGGGCTGTGCGTCTCCACCGTCTGGCGGATGGCCTGGAACAGCCGCCTCTCGCCGCGGCCCATGATGACGTCGATGTCCGTCAGGTCGGTGGTCATGCCGATGCGGAACAGCGACACCCCGCTGGACCGCGTGCCGCGCCCATCCCACGAGCTTCCCGCGCAGCCGATGGGGCCATGCACGATGTGGGCGGCGTCGGCGATGGGCAGCAGCGCGTTGCGCGCCCCGTCGAAGGCGCAGCCGCCCTGGGTGGAGCCCGGCTGCGGCTTCGGGCAGCCCGCCTTCTTGCCCCCGGCTTTGTTGGCGTCGTTGTGGGCGCAGGCCGGCTCGTCGAGCAGCGCCTGGATGTCGTTCGGCTTCATGGCGGGGACCTCCCTGTTAGCCTGGGACAGGGAGAGAGCAAGGGGCATGCCAGCACCCGCTGTTTCCTGCGATCCCGCGCCCCCGCCGGGAAAGGCGGGCGGAAAGCGGCGCCGGTGTTTCGTACGGAAACGTCCCGCCGGAGGGGGTTCGTACCTTTCCGTACGGCCCATGCCCCGGCCGTCCAGCCCGGTCCAGGCCTTCGGCGCATGGCACGCCGCTTGCTCTCCCATCACGCATCCCGATGAACACGACAGGAGGCGGCGATGTCCGACCAGACCGTGATTCACCCACCCTCCGGCACCGGCATCCTGATCGCCGTCGGCGGTGCCGAGGACGGTCTGATCGACCAGCATTTCGGTCAGGCCGAGGAGTTTCTCGTCTATGCGCTGGAGCCCGGCGGCGGGCGCCTGATCGAGCGGCGGTTCATCGCCGTCCATTCCCGTGGTGGCGAGGACCGCCGGGCCACCATCGTCCGCATGCTGGGGGACTGCCGGGCGCTGCTCGTCGCCAAGGTCGGCGAGGCCCCCCGCAAGCTGCTCGCCGACGCCGGCATCGAGGCCACAGACCGCTTCGCGGGCCGATCCGTGGAGGCCGCACTGGCCGAATTGGCGATGACCGCCTGACCCCGCCTTCCCGAAGGAATCCCTCATGTCCGTCGAATCCGCCATCGCCTACATCACGCGCATGCGTGAGGACGAGGCCTTCCGCCGCACCATCAACGACGGCGAGGACGAGGCCGCCAACTGGGCCTTCATCCGGGCCGCCGGCTTCGACTTCACGGTGCCGGAATTCAAGCAGGCCACGGAGGCGATCTACCACGAGCACGGCATCACGCCGCTCTGACGCCTTCGGAAGAGCCCGTCTCGCTCTCCGTCCGATCCGCCGTTTCCAAACGCACCCCAAACGCTTAAGGATGAGCCGTCCATGATCTCCATCCTCTTCAAACGCCTTGCCCTCACCGTCGCCCTGCTGGCTGGCGCCGCCCAAGCCGAAACATTGGCCGAAACGCCAGCCGGGCGTCCGGGCAAGCTGATCGTCGGCTTGCTGCCGGGCGAGTCCGCGCCGACGGTGATGCGGCTGAACGAGCCGCTGCGCGCCTATCTCGAAAAGAAGCTCGGCCTGCCGGTCGAACTCCAGGTCGGGGCCAACTACGCGGCGACCGGTGAGGCGTTGCGGTTCGGGCGGCTCGACGTCGCCTATCTGGGACCGGTCACCTACATCCTGCAGGGCCGCCGCGCCGCGCTGGAGCCCTTCGCCCGCCCGTCGCACGACGTTGTCGGCCCGACCTTCCAAGCGGTGGTGATCGTGCCCGCCGCCAGCCCCGCGACGACGCTGGCCGATCTGCGCGGCAAGGAGGTGGCCTTCGGCGATCCGGCCTCGACCTCCGGCACCTGGGTGCCGCGCTACATGTTCGCCGCCGCCGGTCTGGTGTCGGAACGCGACTACACGCTGCGCGTCCTCGGTGCGCACGATGCGGTGGCTCTGGCCGTGCAGAACGGCAAGGCCGCCGCCGGCGGCCTGTCCATGCCCATCTACAAGCGCCTGCTGAAGGAAGGGAAGATCGACCCGGCCAAGGTGCGGCTGCTGGCCGAATCGCCGGCCATCCCGGAGTACATGTGGACCTTCCGCGATGGGCTGGACCCCGCCTTCAAGGAGGAGGTGCGCAAGGCCTTCACCAGCGTGGACGATGCCGCCGCCCTGGGGGTGTTCCGGGCGAACGCCTTCATCCCCGCCGTGGACGCCGACGTGGACCGTGTGCGCATCTGGGTCGAGGCGATCACCCGGGACCGTCCGCAGGCCGCCTCCATCGTCAAGTGAGGGTGGCGTGACGTGATGGAGACCGGTTCGTTCTCGGCCATCCGCGTCCGCGACCCCGGCTCCTGCCTGTCCGCCCGTCTGGCGGAACGGGGCGGTCATCGGCTTTGCCTGCGCGGTCCTGCACCCCGGCACGTGGTCGGTGGAGCCGGTCTGCTATCTGGAGGATCTGTTCGTCGATCCCGGCGCCCGTGGCGCCGGGGTTGGCGGAGCGCTGATCCGGGATCTCGCCGATCTTGGCCGAACCTGCGGGTGGAAGCGGCTCTACTGGCACACGCGCGCGGACAACAAGGCGGCCCGCCGTCTCTACGATCATTTCACGGAGGCGGACGGCTTCGTCCGCTACACGCTCGTCCTGCGCTGAGGGTTGGCGGTGCCGGGATGGGGAAGCAGCCGGTGTTCAGAGCCGGCGGACATGACGTCCCACCTCAGCGTCCGGCGGCGGGCCGGGTTGGCGGGCCGGCGTCCCGAGATAGAGGAAGCCGACCACCTGGTCCTCCGCGCCGAGGCCGAGCGCGTCGTGCAGGCCGCGATCGAACATCGGCCAGCCCGACCGCCAGATGCCGCCGTAGCCCAGCGCCTGGGCGGCCATCTGCATCGCCATGACGGCGCAACCGGCGGTCAGCCGCTGCTCGAACGGGCTGACGAGTTCGCTGGGCCGCGGGCGGGACACCACCACGATCACCATCGGCGCGCGCAGCGGCATGCGCGGGGCGCGCTCCACGATCTCCGGCGGCTTGCCGGACGCGACGGCGGCCGCTTCCAGCAGGACGCCCAGCCGGACCAGCCCGTCGCCCTCGGCAATGATGAACTCGTAGGGGCGCAGCCGCTGGAAATCGGGCACGCGCAGCGCCGCACGCAGGATGAGGTCGAGATGCTCCCCCTCCGGGGCCGGGGCCTGGAGGGCCGGGCAGGAGCGGCGCTGAAGCAGCAGGGTCAGGGCGTCCATGGTGTCGTCTCGCGTTCCTTGTCGATGCCGAGAAGCGCCGGCCAGTCCGGCAGGTGGTCGATGCGCCGACCGGCGCGCAGGCGTTCCCGCAGGTCGAGCAAAGCGCGGTCGAGCCGCGCCAGAATCTCCAGGCTGGCGCGCTCGTCCGGACCGGTGGCGATCACCTCGGCGATACCGCCGTTGCGGATGACCAGCCGCCGTTGACCGAGCAGCGCCAGGATGGGATCGTGGGTGGAGATCAGGACGATCTTCTCCTCCCCCACCAGCAGGTCGAGCGCGCGGCGGCGGTCGATGCCGGCGTTCTCGATCTCGTCGATCAGCACAACGGGCGAGGCGCTGAGCAGGGCGGTGTCGGCGATCATCAGCGCCCGGCTCTGCCCGCCGCTCAGCTCCGCCAGGGCGTCGTCGGGGCCGAAGGGTTCGCCCGACAGGTCGTTGGCGCCGGCGATCACCGCAGCGACAATGGAGGGCACCCGGCTTCCGGGATCGGGTACCCCGCGGCAGCGCGCGTGCATCGCCACGAACTCGCCCACCGTCAGATCGACGACGAAGGTCATGGTCTGGGAGAGCTGCGCCACCGGCTTGCGGTGGGCGGCGAAGCGCAGCGCCGTCTCCGGCTCCGCGCCGTCGATCAGGATGCGCCGCCCGCTTGGCGTGTCGCCCTGGGCAAGGCATTCGATGTCGGCCAGCAGGCGGCTCTTGCCCGATCCGGTGGGGCCGACGATGCAGGCCACGTCCCCGGCGCGCAGGGTGACCTCGCCCACCTCCGGGCGCCCGGCCTTGTCCCGCCCGCCGAGAATGGTCAGCGACCGCAGGGGGGCGCCGGTCATGGCGGGACCTCCGGAGTCTCGAAGGCGATCTTGCGGACGTGCCCGCGCTGGTGATCGACGCCGATGCAGGTCTCCCCGACGCAGTAGGGGCAGACGGCGGACGGCATGGGGAAGCGCAGGCGGCGGCCCTCCAGCGCGCCGGTGTCCCCGGCGTGGCGGATGCGGTTGGCGAACGCGACCGAGCCCTGGCCGGTGATGCCGTTGACGAACAGCACCGCGGCGCGCGGGTTGGCCAGCGCCACGTGATAGGCGAAGACCTCGCGCTCGGCCTGGGACACGATGTCCCCCTTGGTGATCAGCACGAGATCGGCCAGGCGCAGCATCGGGCCGATCTTGCGCGGCGTTTGCACGCCCGACAGCACGTCCACCACGCAGACCGCCAACACCTCGCGGATGTGGGGGGAGCAGCGGTTGCACAGGCCGGCGCTCTCGCTGACCAGCGCGTCCAAGCCCTGCGATTGCCCCCAGGCGCGGGCGTCGTCGATGTTGCTGACGAAGAAATGGTCGGGACAGATGCCATGCGACAGCCCGACCGCCACCGGGATGCCGGCGCGCCGGTACAGCGCGTCGTCGGCGGTGTCGAGCGCGTCGAACTTGATGACGCCGGCGCGCAGGCCCCCCGCGATCAGGTGGCGGAGCGCGCGGACGATGACGGAGGTCTTGCCGACCGAGGGCGGCCCGGCGACGGTGATCAGGCGCATGGCGGGCTCCAGGCGTCGAAGAAGGTCCGGGTGGCGGCGCGCAGCGTGTCGGCGGTGGAGCGGGCGCGCACCACCTCCCAGCCCGGCCACCACAGGCGCGCGCCCGGCGGCAGGCCCGACGGCACCTCCGGGCACAGCGGCGGGTAGCGGTTGTCCGCGAGCAGGCGCCCGAGATCCGGCCCCTGCATATGCCGCACCAGCGGGTCCAGCCGCTCCCGATCCGCCGCCTTGACGGTCATCCACAGCGGGTAGGCCAGCGCCCCGTCCTCCGGCCAGACCAGTTCCGTCTCCGCGCGGTGGGGGCAGATGCCGGCCAGCGACCAGGGCAGGACATAGACCCCCGCGGGGGAAGCGACGGTGCCGGCGACGCGCGGCATCTCGGCGCTGTGCGTCAGCGTCGCCGTGTTGGCGGCGATGCAGCGCAGGCCGGCGTCCCCGAACATCCGGTGCATCGCCAGCAGGAAGAAATGGTTGACGTGTGCGCCAAATGACCCGCCGGGCCGGCGCCAGCCGCCGAAGGCGAGTTGCCCCCGGTAGGCGAGGCCCAGCAGGTCGCTCCAGCGCCGCGGTACCGGGCGCCCCCTCAGCCGCCGCCTGTCGGCGAGGATGACGAAGGGGGCCACCGCGAAGACGGCGATCCGCCCCTCCGGGTCGGGAAGGCCGCAGTCGGCGAAGGGGGCGGCCACCGGCCCCGGCTGTTCGATCCGGAACGCGCCGCCGGCCACATGCTCGCGATGGAAGCGCCGGTTGAACGTGTTGCCGTGATCGGCGGAGACCAGCATGGCTGGGAAGTCCTCCAGGCGGCGGATGCGGCGCAGCCGGTCGAAGGGTGTGCGCCCGCCCTGTCCCATAGGGAAGCAGCCGGCGAGGATCCGCCCGGTCTCGCGGCGGTGACGGATCAGAACATCCGCCAGACCGTCGCGGACGCGGTGGCGCAGCGGCACCGGCACGCCGCCCAGGAAGTCCAGCCCGCGGGGGGATGGCGCGTCTCCCGGCAGCACCTCCTCGATGGCGTCGATGGCTGCGGCCCAGTCGGCTTCCGGACAGCGCCCGAAAAGGCCTTCCAAGGCCAGTCCGTCCAGTGCCAGCCCGTCCATCGTCATGCCTCCGCCCGGCGCTGACGGCGCAGGCTGTGCTCCACCACATGGCCGAGCACGTCGGCTTGGCTGGCGCCCCATTGCGCGGCGGCCAGTCCGATGGCACCGCTGCGCCCGATGTGACAGCACAGGTTGAACTCCAGGAAGACGCGCCGCCCGCTGGCCGGGTCGTAGCGGTAGTCCATGCGCAGATAATCCATCGGGCCGGCGGTCTCCCACAGCCGGGCGGCGCCGTGGCGGAAGCCCGCCTCCACTTCGGGCCCCGGCGCGAACATCTCGTAGCCCAGCGGGTCGTCGCGCTTGAGATCCTCGGTGATGATGCCGCCGGGCTTGTTGGAGACCGGCAGCACGAGCCCGAGCAGGATGGGCGGCGCGGCGCCGAGGATCGGCACGGTGACGTCGATGCCGGGAGCGTATTGCTCGACCAGCACGCACATGCCGCGCCGGAACAGATGTTCGGCGATGCGGCACGCTCCGGCCCAGTCCTCTTGCACGGACTCGGCGCTCACCCCGTCGGAGGCGGCGCCGAAGCGGTTCTTCACGAAGTAGGGGCCGCGGAAGGCGGGCGGAAAGGCCAGCGCGGCGCGGTCGGCGTAGACCGCCCCCTCCGCCACCGGGATGCCCATGGCCTTGGCGGCCAGCTTCGCGAACCACTTGTCTTCGGCCAGAGCCCGCGTGTTGGCCGGTGCCCCGACGCAGGGCAGGCCGACGAGACCGCACAGCGAGGGGACGAGGATTTCCGGGTTGTCGATCGGGAAGCGGTTGTAGAGGGAAAAAACAAGGTCCGTCCTGCCGCCCGCCGTCAGCACGGCCCGGCAATCGCTGGCGGTGGTCACGGTGTAGCCGAGCGCGGTCCTGGGCCGGCATGTCGTTGGCGGGAACGGCGGCGACCTGCCCCTTGCCCACCATGGACAAGATCTCATAGCCGGCGATTGTCCGCCGCGCTGTGTGGAAGCTCCCGGACCCGAGCCCCGGCCGGACCAGCCGCTTGATCCGCCGGTGATCCTGTTCAACGATATTGTTAAGGCACTTGACTTTGGCTGGCCCATGGCGCGGCGTCCTTCAGTGGCGCCTTCCTCAAACCGCTCGGGCCAGCCAAAATTCTGTCTATACTCAGCGGCAATCCGCTTTAAAGCGGATTGCAATCCGCTTTGGACCGCGCCGGCGGTCCCGGTCGCACATGCGACCGGAGCCCGCCGGCGAATGAGGCGATATGAGTCTAAAGCGAACGGAAGTTCGCTTTAGACTCGGTGCTCCCGCTGATTTCGTTCATCTGTTGACCTGTATGAGCCTCCTTTCGGCGCCAATGTGTTGGATTGTTGCAAAGATGCTTGTGCCATCATTCGATATGCTTCGACAGTGTTGATGTCCGTGGTTATGATTGCGCTTCCTTCAGCGTCGGATATTGCCAAGCAGTCTTCAAATGTTAGCATTTTTCGTCCTTCTAAAAAGAATGTGAAAGTGTTTTGCACATTTGTCAGCGGGTCGGGACCGGCGGGTTCTTGGAGTAGTCGTAGAAGCCGCGTCCGACCTTGCGTCCGACCCAGCCGGCCTCGACATACTTCACCAGCAGCGGGCAGGGGCGGTACTTGCTGTCGGCCAGACCCTCGTAGAGGACCTGCATGACCGCCAGACAGGTGTCCAGGCCGATGAAGTCCGCCAGCTCCAGCGGGCCCATCGGGTGGTTGGCCCCCAGCTTCAGCGCCGTGTCGATGGCCTGGACGCCGCCCACCCCCTCATAGAGGGTGTAGACCGCCTCGTTGATCATCGGCAGCAGGATGCGGTTGACGATGAAGGCCGGAAAGTCCTCGGCCACCGCCGCGGTCTTGCCGATGTTCGCCGTCAGCTCGGCGATCGCGCTGAAGGTCGCCTCGTCGGTCGCGATGCCGCGGATCAGCTCGACGAGCTGCATCACCGGCACCGGGTTCATGAAATGCATGCCCATGAACTTGGACGGGCGGTCCGTCGAGGCGGCGAGCCGGGTGATCGAGATCGACGAGGTGTTCGTCGCGATCAGCGCCTCGGGCTTCAGGTTGGGGACCAGCTTCTTGAAGATCTCGCGCTTGAGCGCTTCGTTCTCCGTCGCGGCCTCGACCACGAGATCGGCGTCATGGAACACGGACAGGTCGGACCCGGTGGAGATGCGGGCGATCGCCGCCGTCTTGTCGGCCTCCGTCAGCTTCCCCTTCTGAACCTGACGGTCCATGTTCTTGGAGATGGCGGCCACCGACTTCTGCAGAATCTCCGGGCTGATGTCGGAGATGACGACCTCGTACCCCGCCTGCGCGCAGACGTGGGCGATGCCGCTGCCCATCTGGCCGGCACCGATGATGCCAATCTTCTTGATCGTGGACATATGAGCTTTCCCGCTTGTCTTTGGGCCGCTGGTCTTCCGAGGAGGATTGGCCGGTTACGCCTTGTCCAGCGCGGCCGTCAGCTCCGGCACCGCCTTGAACAGGTCGGCGACGAGGCCGTAGTCGGCGACCTGGAAGATCGGCGCCTCCTCGTCCTTGTTGATCGCGACGATGACCTTGCTGTCCTTCATGCCGGCGAGGTGCTGGATGGCACCGGAGATGCCGACGGCGATGTACAGCTCGGGCGCCACGATCTTGCCGGTCTGGCCGACCTGGTAGTCGTTGGGCACGAAGCCGGCGTCCACCGCCGCGCGGCTGGCGCCGACCGCCGCCCCCAGCTTGTCGGCCAGTGCCTCCAGCAGCTTGAAGTTCTCGCCCGACTGCATGCCGCGGCCGCCCGACACGACGATCTTGGCCTGGGTCAGCTCCGGACGCTCCGACTTGGTCAGCTCCTGGCCGACGAACCTGGCCGAACCGGCGTCGCCCGTCCCGGCGATGCTCTCGACCGTCGCCGAGCCGCCCGTGGCGGCGGCCGCCTCGAAGGCGGTGGTGCGCACCGTGACGACCTTGATCGGGTCGGCGGACTTCACCGTGGCGATGGCGTTGCCGGCGTAGATCGGCCGCTCGAAGGTGTCGGCGGAGACCACCCCGGTGATGTCGGAGATCGCCGCGACGTCGAGCAGCGCGGCGACGCGCGGCAGCATCTTCACGTTGGCGGTCTCAACGCCGGAACCGTCCGCCTTGACGCGGATCTTGACGTTGTAATCGACCACCCGCTTGACCGGGACGAGGACCTTCATGTCTGGGTTGCTTCTTCCGTGGTTCGAATGTCGGACAGGAAACGTTCGATTTCCGTGCGCAGGCTGGCGGCTTGCCGGGTAAGGTCGCCGGAGGCGCTCAACACATCCCCCGCCGCCGTCTTGGTGCTGTTGGCGGAGCGCGCCACGCCGTCGATGATGGCGGTCACGGACTGAGTTGCCGTTGCCGCCTGACCGGCGTTGGCAGCGATCTCGGCAATCGCCGCACCCTGCTCCTCAACGGCGCCGGTCACGATGGCAGAGATTTGTCCCATCTCCTCAATCACCGAGACGATCTGGCCAATGGCAACGGCCGCCCCGTCGGTTACAGACTGCATGGTGTCGATCTGGGCGCCGATCTCCTCGGTCGCTCTGGCCGTCTGAGCGGCCAGACTTTTGACCTCCGACGCCACGACGGCGAAGCCCTTGCCGGCCTCTCCGGCGCGGGCCGCCTCGATGGTCGCGTTCAGGGCCAACAGGTTGGTCTGCGCCGCGATATCCTGGATGAGCTGCACCACGGCGCCGATGCGGCCGGAAGTTTCCACCAGCACCCGCATGGTATCGCCGGCTTGCCCGGAGGCGTCGATGGCAGCTTGGGTGATGCGGCTGGATTCCTCGTTGTGGCGACGGATGTTGCTGATGGAAGTGCGGAGTTGGTTGGCCGCCGAAGCCACGGTGCCGACACTCGCCGCCGTCTGCTCGGCCGCAGCGGCGACGCCGGTGGCCTCGTTCAGGGTGCGGTCGGCACCGTCGCTCATGGTTTGGGCGGTCGCTTCCAATCCGTCTGCGGACGAGGCCACGGCGCGGACGATGCCTCCGACACGGGAATCAAAGCCTTGGGTAGCCTGCTCCAGCGCACGTGTCCGCTTTTCGCGCTCAGCGCGCACCCGCTCCTGTTCTGCCTTCAGAACCTCGGTGCGCCCCAGTGCCTCCTGAAACACCTGCATGGCGCCAGCCATCCGACCGATCTCATCACGGCGATCCCGGGCCGGAATTGTGATGGTGAGGTCTCCTTCGGCAAGGCGTTGCATGGCGTGGCTCATCGCGCTCAGCGACGTCGTGATGCCACGGGCAAAAAGGACGCCGCCCGCGCAGATGATGAGCAACAATAGGCAACCGGCGATCATCATCTGGTTGCGCATGGCGTAAACCGGCGCCAGCACCTCCGCCACTGAGGCTTCCGCCAGAACGGTCCAGGCCAGCCTGTCGTGCCGCAGCGGACGGGCCGCGGCCAGGGCGACCGCCGTGCCAAGCGCGTTCATCGTCTCAACCACGCGCGCGTTGCCATCATATCCGCCAGCTGGGCCCATGGTGATGGATCCGCCGACGTGGCGGGACAGGACGGGCAGGCCGTGAGCGAAGCGGGGTGTGCTGCGCAGAAGGCCATCGGCGCCGAGAAGGTAGGTGTCACCGGTCTCCCCCATGCCATCGGTCGCCCGCATGATGCGGTTCAGGCCGTTGGGCTCCAGCCGAAATGCGAGGAGGGCGAGCAATTGGGCGCTGCCGTCCGGCTGCGGCATGGTGATGGGACTAACGAGAAAGGCCGAGGGCGGCTCGTCGGGCGCGCCATAGACGGTGAAGTCAGCGATCTGCAGGGTGCCGGGGCGTGGATCGCTTCGGACGGCGGCCTGAAGGTTGGCCAGGGCGGGTGACGCGACCGGCCGGGCAAAGTCGGCCCCCTTGGCAACGCTATAAATCACCATGCCCTCAGGACTCAGCAAAAGCACGTCGGCGAGACCCCGGCGCTGCATGAGATCCTGCATCCAGCCATGCAGCCGCAGGTGTGCGATGTCGTACATCGCGCCGGAATCCGCCTTTTCCAGCCTGTGGCGCTCGCCAGCCGGGTATGGGTTGTCGTCCACGTAGCGCTTGCGCAGGGAAGCGCCAGCGTCCCCGCGGTCGGCCTCGACGCGCCAGCCATTGCTCATCCCGACCGCCGCGTCACGCATGGACCGGGTGCTGGCGGTCAGCACGATGTCGCTTTCCAAATTCTCCAGATAGGCGCGCACGCTGGCTTCGCGCGCATCGGCCAACGCCACCAGCTTGTCCTGCGCCGTCTCCCGCAAGCGCCTGGACGCAGCATCATAGGCGAAACTGCCGAGCAGCACGGCAGCAAGCACCGCCGAGGTCACCAACGCGCCAGGGATTTTGTACGTCAAGAACACGGCGATACCTCCGGTGCAGGGCGAGGAAGGATCAGCGGCTGCGCCTGCCGATCCAGGCAAGGCACTCGCCGACGACGCCGCGTCGGAAGACCAGCACGCAGACCACGAAGATGGCGCCGATCACCACCGGAACCGGCATGCTGGTGGCCGCCAGATAGCTTTCCAGCGTGACGACGATGGCCGCCCCCACCACCGGGCCAAGCAGCGTGCCCATGCCGCCGAGCAGCGTCATCAGCACCACCTCGCCGGACATCTGCCACGTCACATCGGTCAGCGAGGCGAGCTGGAAGACCAGCGCCTTGGTGCCGCCGGCCAGACCGGCGAGGCTCGCCGACAGCACGAAGGCCAGCAGCTTGTAGCGCTCCGTCCGGTAGCCCAGCGACACGGCGCGCGGCTCGTTCTCGCGGATCGCCTTCAGAACCTGGCCGAAGGGCGAATGCACCGCGCGCCAGACCACCGCGAAGCCGACCAGGAACACCGCCAGCACGAAGTAATACATGGATAGCGAGTTGTTCAGGTCGATCACCCCGAACAGATGCCCGCGCGGCACCGCCTGGATGCCGTCCTCACCGCCGGTGAACTTGAGCTGCAGGGCCATGAAGAAGACCATTTGCGACAGCGCCAGCGTGATCATCGCGAAGTAGATGCCCTGCCGGCGGATCGCCAGCGCGCCGAAGGCGAGGCCGAGCAGGGCGGAGAAGCCCATGCCGAGCAGGATGCTGACCTCCGGCCCCAGCCCCCAGACCTTGGCGGAATGGGCGGTGATGTAGGCCGCCCCGCCGAAGAAGGCGGCGTGGCCGAAGCTCAGCAGCCCGGCGAAGCCGATCAGCAGGTTGAAGGCGCAGGCGAACAGCGCGAAGCACAGCACCTTCATCACGAAGACGGGGTACAGCACGTAGGGTGCGGCCAGCGCGATCAGCAGGCCGATGCCGAGGATGATGGCGTTGCGGGTGCTGTCCTGCCCCGGACGGCGCAGCGCGATGGTCGTCGTCTGGGTGTCGGCCGTCTTGATGCCGGCCGTTTTGATGCTGGTCGTCTTGCTTTGGGTGGCCATGGCTCAGCGCTCCCGTCCGAAGAGGCCCGCGGGCTTGATGAGAAGGACGATCGCCATCACGACGAACACCACGATGTTGGAGGCTTCCGGGTAGAAGACCTTGGTCAACCCTTCCAGCAGCCCCAGCCCCAGGCCGGTGACGATGGCGCCGAGGATCGAGCCCATGCCGCCGATGACCACCACCGCGAAGACGACGATGATCAGGTTGGAGCCCATCAGGGGCGACACTTGGTAGATCGGTGCCGCGAGCACGCCGGCCAGCCCGGCCAGCGCGCCGCCGAAGCCGTAGGTGGCGGTGATCATCACCGGCACGTTGATGCCGAAGGCCTGGACCAGCACGGGGTTCTCGGTGGCGGCGCGCAGGTAGGCGCCGAGCCGCGTCCGCTCGATGGCGAACCACGTCCCGAAGCAGACGATCAGCGAGGCGACGACGACCCAGCCGCGGTAGTTGGGCAGGAACATGAAGCCGAGGTTCTGGCCGCCCTTGAGCGCGTCCGGGATCGGATAGGGCTGGCCCGACACGCCGTAGAAGTGGCGGAAGGCGCCTTCCATGATCAGGGCGAGGCCGAAGGTCAGCAGCAGGCCGTAGAGATGGTCGAGCTTGTAGAGCCGCGACAGCATGGTCTTTTCCAGCACCACGCCCAGCAGCCCGACGATCAGCGGCGACAGGCCCAACGCCCACCAGTAGCCGAGGCCGAGCTTGGTCAGCAGCAGCCACGCCACGAAGGCGCCGATCATGTAGAGCGCGCCGTGGGCGAAGTTGATGACGTTCAGCATGCCGAAGATGACCGCCAGCCCAAGGCTGAGCAGCGCGTAGAAGGACCCGTTGATGAGGCCGAGCAGAAGCTGGCCGAACAGGACCTGGGGCGGCACCCCCAGCAAGTCGAACATGACCGTCCCTCCCTATGAATCGAGCGCTTGTTGGGTTTTGATTGTTGGACGGCAGGTGGTTTCTGTGCCGTCAGACACCCAGATAGGTGTGCAGCTTGTCCATGTTCTGGGCGAGCTGGTCGTTGGGGATCATGTCCACGACATGGCCTTCCTCCATCACGTAATGGCGGTCGGCGATGGTCGCGGCGAAGCGGAAATTCTGCTCCACCAGCACGATGGTGAAGCCGCGCTGCTTCAGCTTGCGCACCGCCACGCCGATCTGCTCGATGATGACGGGGGCCAGCCCCTCGGTCGGCTCGTCGAGAAGGATCAGGTCGGCGCCGGTGCGCAGGATGCGCGCGATGGCCAGCATTTGCTGCTCGCCGCCCGACAGGCGCGTGCCCTGGGTGGTGCCGCGGCCCTGGAGATTGGGGAACAGCTCGTAAATCTGCGGCACGGTCATGCCGCCCGACTTCACCACCGGCGGCAGCATCAGGTTCTCGTCCACGCTGAGCGAGGAGAAGATGCCGCGCTCCTCCGGCACATAGCCGATGCCGAGGCGGGGGATCTTGTGCTGCGCCATGCCGATCAGTTCCTTGCCCTGGAAGCGGATCGAGCCGTTGCGCTTGCCGACGATGCCCATGATCGAGCGCATGGTCGTCGTCTTGCCGGCGCCGTTGCGGCCCAGCAGGGTCACCACTTCGCCCTGGCGCACGTCGATGTTGACGCCGTGCAGCACGTGGCTCTCGCCGTAGAAGGCCTGGAGGTCGCGGATTTCCAGCATGGTGGTCTTCACGGTCGCGCCGTCAGGCATGGCCCACCTCACCCGTGCCGGCCCCCGTGCCCATGTAGGCTTCCATGACCTGCGGGTTGCGCGATACGACGTCGTATGCGCCCTCGGCCAGGATCTCGCCGCGGCGGAGCACGGTGATGGTGTCCGACAGGTGGGCGACGACCGACAGGTTGTGCTCGACCATCAGGATGGTGCGGTCGGCGGAGACGCGCTTGATCAGCGCGGCGGTGCCCTCGATGTCCTCGTGGCCCATGCCGGCCAGCGGCTCGTCGAGCAGCATCACCTCAGGGTCGAGGGCCAGCGTGGTGGCGATCTCCAGCGCGCGCTTGCGTCCGTAGGGCAGCTCGGCGGCGGTGTGGCCGGCCCAGGGGGTGAGGTTCACCGCCTCGATCAGTTCCTCGGCGCGGTCGTGCAGGTCGTGCAGGCTGGCCTCCGGCTTCCAGAAATGGAAGCTGGTGCCGCGCGGGCGCTGCAGCGCGACGCGGACGTTCTCCAGCACGCTGAGATGCGGGAAGACGGCGGAGATCTGGAAGGAGCGGACCATGCCGAGCAGCGCCACGTCGGCGGGCTTCATGGCGGTGATGTCGCGCCCCTTGTAGAGGATCTGGCCGCGCGTCGGCGTCAGGAACTTGGTCAGCAGGTTGAAGACCGTGCTCTTGCCGGCGCCGTTCGGGCCGATCAGCGCGTGGATGGTGCCGCGGCGAACCCGGAGGTTCACCCCCTTCACCGCGATGAAGCCTCCGAACTCCTTCGAGAGTCCGCGCGCCTCGAGGATGATGTCATTGGTGCCGGTGATCATGCCCGCTGTCCCAAGTCCTGTCTCGTTCGGCCGTGGCGTCCATCCTTTCAGTGTCCGGTGAAGCTCGGCGGCCTCTTGCCCAGCAAGGCGGCCACCGCTTCCTTGTGGTCGGCCGTCGCGTGGGCAAGCGCCTGCATCGCCGCCGACAGCTCGAGCAAATGGTCGAGCGTGGCGTTGCGTCCTTCTCTCAGCAGCCGTTTGGTCATGCGGACCGCGTGGGGTGGGTTGGCGGCGATGCGCATCGCCAGCTTGCGGGCTTCGGCGAGCAGTTCGTCGTTCGGCACCACCTTCGATACGAGGCCGCAGGCCAACGCTTCGGCCGCGTCGATCGGATCGCCGGTCAGAGCCATCTCGCAGGCCTTGGAGAAGCCAACGACGCGCGGCAGCAACCACGCTCCGCCATCGCCCGGCACGATGCCGACCTTGACGAAGCTCTCCGCGAACACGGCGCGTTCCGCGGCGATCCGGAGATCGCACATGCAGGCGAGATCGCAACCGGCGCCGATGGCCGGGCCGTTCACCGCCGCAATGATCGGGACCTCCAGCGCCTCGAAGGCCAGGGGAAGCCGCTGGATCCCAAACTTGTAGTTCCGCCGGGTTTGGGCCGGCAGAGGATCGTTGATTCCGCCCTGCTCACCCATCGTTTTCAAGTTGCCGCCGGACGAGAAGCTCGTCCCGGTGCCGGTCAGGATCGCCGTACGGATTGACAGATCGCGGTCAATCCGGTCGAGCGCCTCCAGCATCGCCTCGATCATGTCGGGGTCGGAGATGGGATTGCGGGTTTCCGGCCGGTTGATCGTCAACGTGACGATCCCGTCGTCGTTCTCGAAGATGATTGGATCGGACATGGGGAAGTTCCTGATAAGCCGGTGTGGGGCGCCGACGGACGGCTGAAGGGAAGGGCGTGTCAGCGCAGCCCCAGGCCCCGCGCGATGATTCCGCGCAGGATTTCCCGCGTGCCGCCACGCAGGGAGAAGGCCGGCGCGTTGAGGATGGAGTAGCCAAGCACAGCCGACAGGGCATCGTGCGACCGCAGATCGGGCTCCATCGCCATAAGCTGTCGGGCGATCTCCGGAATCTCCTGCTCGACCAGGGCGCCCAGATCCTTGACGACCGACGCCTGCAAAGCGGGGTTGCGGCCATCCTGCAGCATGCCGGCCACCGACCGCGACAGGCGGCGGAGAACGACCAGGTGGACGCCCAGCCGACCGAGCGCACCCGCCGCATCCGGCGTCATCTGGCTGCCAAGCGCCCGCACCAGTTCGACAAACAGCACGAAGGTCGACATGAAGCGTTCTGGGCCGCTGCGCTCATAGGCCAGTTCGCTCATCACCTGGTTCCAGCCGTCCCCCTCCTGCCCGATCAGGGCGGAGTGCGGCAGAAGCACGTCTTCAAACACGACCTCGTTGAAGTGCCGCGCGCCCGACAGGTCGGCGATGGGCCGGATGGTGATGCCGGGAAGCGTCAGGTCAACCAGGAACTGGCTGGTCCCGCCGTGCCGATCGTCCGCAGCGCCGGTACGGCAGTAGAGGATCATGGCGTGGGCATGGTGGGCATAGGTCGTCCACAGCTTGGTGCCGTTGACCCGCCAGCCCCCCTCCACCGGAACGGCGCGCGTGCGCACCGCCGCGAGATCGGATCCGGAATCCGGTTCGCTCATGCCGATGCAGAAGAAGAACTCGCCGGCGGCGATGCGCGGCAGGATGCTGCGCTTCTGTTCCTCGGTCCCGACTTTCAGCAGCAAAGGGCCGCTTTGTCGGTCGGCGATCCAGTGGGCGGCAACCGGAGCGCCGGCCGCCAGCAGTTCCTCCAGAACGACGTAGCGTTCCAGTGCGCTGCGTTCGTGTCCGCCATACTGCTTGGGCCACGCCATACCGATCCAGCCGCGCTGTCCCAGCTTGCGGCTGAACTCGGCATCGAACCCGCTCCAGGAGCGGATGCGTTTGGCGGCGGGATAGCCGGCCAGCTCCGCCGCCAGGAAGGCGCGCACCTCGGCACGCAGCTCGGCCGTGTCCGGCGCCGTCGGCGGCGCCGGAAATGAAAAATCTTGCATCGAGGGATGTCTCCGGGAAGGGCGGCGCTGATCAGAGAGCGGCGATCAGCGGCCAAACTCCATCGGCGCCGGCCTCGGCCATGCGCTGTCCGAACAGGCGATTCCAGTGCGCCTCGTTTCCAAACTCGTCGCGCCAGGACCACAGGCGCTTGGTCAGGAAATGCAGGCTGTGTTCATGGGTGAAGCCGATGGCGCCATGCACCTGATGGGCAATGGTCGCGACGACACCCGCCGCCTCGCCTGCCCGCGCCTTGCCGACGGCGACGGTCAATGACCGGGCCCCCTGAGACAGCCCCTCGGCGGCGAGGTCGGCGGCTCCGGACGCGGCGGCCGCGTGGCCCGCCAGGACGGCCAAGGACTGCTGGATCGCCTGGAACTTGCCGATGGGGCGGCCAAACTGAGCGCGCTCGTTGGCGTAGCCGACGGTCATTTCCAGCACGCGCCCGATGGCGCCGGCCATCGCGGCGGTGCGCAGGGCCGCCCCCATCGCCATGAGATCGCCGATTCCCGTTCCTTCGGGGAGAGGGGCAACCGCCGTGTCCGGAACCGGGCCGTCCACGAACAGGCTGTCGCGCGGTTCAACGGCCAGATTATGAGCGCATTCCGTCCGGACCTGCCCATCGCCGAGCCGGATGGCAAAGGTCTGTCCACCCGCCTCGGCCAGGACGAGAACGGTCTGTGCCGAGCGCGCCCAGGGGACGCGGTGGGCGGTCCCGGACAGGTTCCAGCCGCCGCCCGCTCGTTCCAAATGGAACCGATCGGTGGGGCGGACCGGCGCCACGGTTGCCGGTCCGGAGGACAGAGGCAGTCCCGCGGCGGCCAGGAAGCGGTTCGCCAGCATGGTTTCGGCCAGGGGCAACGGCACAGCGTTGGCTCCGGCGACGCGGATCACCATCGCAGCGTCCACGTCGTCGAGTCCGACCCCGCCATGCTCTTCGCCAACCATGGCGAGGGGCAAGCCCATCTCCTCGATCAGGGTCCACTCCTCGCCCAGCCAAGCACCGGTTTCGGCACCGAGCAGACGTTGCGGGGAGATGCGTTCCGTGAACAGCCGGTTGGCCGTGTCCCGTACGATCTGACTTGTCTCGCTCACGTTTGGATCTCTTGACATGAAGGGGAGAGTGCGATGGCAGCGACCGTGCGCCGGGAGCGAAGAGTGCCGCCCCCTTCCTATTTCTTGAGCAGCGGGCACTGGCTTTCGGCGACGGGGCGGAAGGCCTGCTCGCCGGGCACCGATCCAACCACCTTGAACAGGTCCCAGGAGTCGCGCGATTCCTCAGGCTTTTTCACCTGGACCAGATACATCTCGTGCAGCATCCGGCCGTCGGCGCGCACGGTGCCGCCGTCGGCAAACATGTCCTTGACCGGCGTGGCCCGCATGGCCTCCATCACCTTGTCGGCGTTGTCGGTGCCGGTCGCCTCGACCGCCTTCAGGTAATGCAACACCGCGGAATAGGTGCCGGCCTGCACGCTGGTCGGGCGCTTTCCGGTCTTGGCGTGGAAGCGGTCGGACCAGGCGGTGGTTTCGGGAGTGCGGTTCCAGATGAAACCGCTCGACATCAGGATGCCGGCCGCGTCGGACAGGCCGATGGCGCGGATGTCCGGCTCGAAGGCGAGCAGAGCCACCACCTTGACCTTGCTGTCGTCGAGAATGCCGAATTCCTTGGCCTGCTTGATCGCGGTGATGGTGTCCTGGCCGGCGTTGGCCAGAGCGATGACCTTGGCACCCGAGGCTTGAGCCTGCAGCAGGTAGGAGCTCATGTCCTGCGTGGGGAAGGGGTGGCGGACGCTGCCGACGACCTTGCCGCCATTGGCTTCCAGCACCTTGCGCACATCGTTTTCCAAGTCATGTCCGAAGGCGTAGTCGGCGGTGATGAAAAACCAGGTGTCGCCACCGCTCTGCAAGGTTGCTTTGGCGTTCACGGTGGCCAGCGAATAGGTGTCGTAGACCCACGACACGCCGTACGGAGAGCAGGACGCGTTGGTCATGCCGGACGTGCCGGCGCCGGTGTTCAGCGCCACCTTCTTCGAGCGCACCGCCACCTGCTGGAGGGCAAGGCCGACCGACGATGTCACCATGTCCGCGATGGCGTCGACCTGCTCGGTATCGAACCATTTTTGAACGACGGAGCTGGCGATATCCGCCTTGTTCTGGTGATCGGCCTTGATGATCTCAATGGGAACGCCCTTGACCTTCCCACCGAAATCCTCAGCCGCCAATTCGGCCGCGACCACCGAACCATTGCCGGCGATGTCGGTGTAGACGCCCGACAGGTCGGTGATGACGCCGATCTTGACCTTGTTGTCGGAAACTCCTTGAGCGAAGGCCACCTGTGTCAGCGCGACGAGCGAAGTGGCCAGAGCCGCCAAAGTCTTCATGATTCCCTTCCTCCCAAAACCTGATTTTGCTTTTCGCGGTGGTCGTGCCGGTGCCGTGTCCGGTCAGTCCGGCAGGCGGGGCGGAGTGACGCCGGCAATGTCGCAGGCGTAGTCGAGCAGTGCGGAGAAGTCGCGCTGGGCATAGGCGCCGCCGCGGGCGGCGCCGAGCGCACCGGCCGCCGCCAACCCGACCGGCAGACCGAGACGCTGCTGCGCTGCCGCCGTCAGCGCCAGCATCAGATCCTTGTGGGCAAGGTCGATGGTGAAGCCGGGCGCCGTGTCCCCCTTCAGCACCTTGGTCGCGAAGTTGATCTGGAACTGGCCATTGGTCGCCGTGGTCCCACCCGACACCGCCTTCATCACGTCCACCGGCAGGCCAAGCTTGGTCCCCAGCAAAATGGCCTCCGCCGTCAACTGCGCGCCGATCACCGCCAGGTAGTTGTTGACGATCTTCATGCGGGTGCCGGCGCCCTCCGGGCCGCAGCGGTGGACGGTCGTCCCCATGGCCTTCAGCATCGGTTCGGCACGGGCGAAGCCCTCATCGCTGGCCCCGACCATGAACAGGGACTCGCCGCGTTCCGCATGGCTGACCAGGCGGCCGACCGGAGCGTCCACGAAGGCCACGCCTTTCTCCAGACACGCCGCAGCCACAGTGTCCGTGGTCTGTGGGTCGACGGTGCTCATGTCGATCACCAGCGCGCCCGGCCGGAGGCCGGCGAGAACGCCTTCACCGCCCAGGATGACCTCGCGCACCTGCGGTGGGGCGGGCAGCATGGTGATGACGACGGTCGCGTCCCGCACGGCGGCGGTGACGTCGCTGGCCGGGCGTGCGCCCAGCGCAACCAGCTTTCCGAGCTTGTCCTGATCGAGGTCGAAGCCGATCACCGGGAAGTTCTTGCGGACCAGGTTGGAGGCCATCGGCAACCCCATGGCGCCAAGCCCGATGAACGCGATCGTCTCTGACATTTTTTCACTCCCCTTCGAATGCCGTCGGCGCTGTGCAGCCGTCTGGCTTGCTGGCCGGTTTGCTGGCCGACTTGGTGGTTGGCTGTTTCGTTCGGCGTCAGCCGGCGATGCCGTGGTTGATGTACGCGGTCTTGCCTTCCGTGAAGAACTCGACGGCCGCGCTGCCCTGCTCGCGTCCGCCGTAGCCCGAGGGGCCGCGGCCACCGAACGGGACGTGGTAGTCGATGCCGGCGGTGGGAGCGTTGACCATGACGAGGCCGGCCCGTGAACGGCGGCGGAAGGTTTCGGCCGACGCCAGCCCACGCGTGACGATGCCGCTCGACAGGGCGTGTTCGCTGTCGTTGGCGATGGCGATGGCGTGATCGAGCCCATCCGCCGGGATGACGCAGGCGACCGGGCCGAACACTTCGTGCCGGTTGATCCGCATGGCGTTGTCGGTGCCGACGAACAAGGTCGGTTCCAGAAAATAGCCGTCCCCATCCATGCGTCCGCCGCCGAAGGCCAGCTCCGCGCCTTCGCTGCGCGCATCCGCGATGCAGTGCAGGTCCTTGGCGAGCTGGGCTTCGCTGACGACCGGCCCCATGTCCGTCGCCGCGTCCATGGGATCGCCGACGCGCAGGGCGGCGATCCTCGTCACCAGCAGTTCGACGAAAGCGTCGTGCACCCGGCGATCGACGATGATGCGGCTGGTCGCCGTGCAACGCTGTCCGGTGGAATGAAAAGCCCCCTGCAACGCGATGTCCGCCGCCAGATCCAGATCGGCGTCGTCATGAACCACCAGAGGGTTCTTGCCGCCAAGCTCAAGCTGGACGCGGGTCATGCGGGCGACCGAGCGCTCCAGGATCGCCCGGCCAACCCCCGGCGAGCCGGTGAAGCTGACCGCGTCGGCTCCGTCGACCAACGCCGGTCCCAGCGTCCGGCCGTCCCCCACCACCAGATTGAAGGCGCCGGCGGGCAGCCCCGCGCGGTGCAGGATGTCCGCCAGTTCCCAGGCGCAGGCCGGCGTGACTTCCGAGGGCTTCAAGACCACCGTGTTGCCGAAAGCGAGCGCATAAGCGGTCTTCCAGGCGGGAACCGCCATCGGGAAATTCCACGGCGTGATCAGGACGACGACGCCGACCGGTTCACGGCTGACCATGGCGGTGGTGCCGTCGCGCAGACCGGGAAGGGCTTCGCCACCCTGGCGGAGCGGCTCCCCGGCCGCATAGTGGAAGATCTGTGCGCTGCGCCGGACTTCGCCGATGCCCTCACGCAGCGTTTTGCCTTCCTCTCGCGTCAGCAAAGCGCCCAGTTCTTCGGCGCGGGCGTTCAACTCGTCGCCGACCCGCCGCAACACGTCGGAGCGGGTCTGCGGATTGCTCGCCGCCCAACCCGGCAAGGCCGCGTGTGCGGCGCCGAGCGCCTCTTCCGCCTGCTCGACCGAGGCCCAGGCATAATGGCCGATCACCTCGCCTGGCCGCGCCGGGTTGCGGTTCGCTTCCATTCGGACACCGTCGACAAGACGTCCGGCGATCCAATTCCTTCGTTCCATCATCTTCTTGGTCTCACGTCTTCGATGCGGCGGGCCGGTGGCGCCGGAAAGGTCAGAGGAAGGCCGTCACGAGCGCCCCGCGGTGCCGATCACGCCACCGGCCCGCAGCTCCTCAAGTTCGTTTCCGGTGAGGTCCAGCAGATCGGACAGCACCTCGTCCGTCTGCTCTCCCAGACGGGGCGGCACACGCCGGTAGCAGGCCGGGGTCCGGGACAGGCGCGCCGGAAAGCCGACGATCGGCACCGGCGTGCCGCCGGGCGTTTCCAACCGATGGACAAGACCACGGGCCACCACTTGCGGATCGTCGAACACTTGATCGATGCGATTGATCGGGCCGGCCGGGACCCCGCCGCCGGACAGCGCTTCGATCAGGTCCGCGGACGTCCACCGTGCCATGCTGTCCGCCAACGTGGCCTCCAGCTCCGCGCGGTGGGCCTGCCGGCCGGGGTTGCTGGCGAACCGCTCGTCCGCCAGCAAATCCTCGCGATTCAGCAGACGACACAGGGCACGGAATTGCCCGTCGTTGCCGACGGCGACGATGATGTGGCCATCGGCCGTCGCAAAGCAGCGATAGGGGACGACATTGGGATGTCCGTTGCCGAGCCGCTTCGGCACCTGACCACCAACCAGCCAGTTCATGCCCTGGTTGGCGAGCACGGCGACCTGGGTGTCCAGCAGAGCGCAATCGATGTGCTGGCCCTCGCCGGCGCGATCACGGTGGCGCAACGCCGCCAACACGGCAATGGTGGCATAAAGCCCGGTGAACAGGTCCGACACCGGCACTCCGACTTTGAGCGGCTCGCTGCCGGGTGCCCCCTCCGGCTGGCCTGTGACGCTCATCAGCCCGCTCATGCCCTGGATCAGGAAATCATAGCCGCCGCGGGGTGCGTAGGGGCCGGTCTGGCCAAAGCCGGTGATGGAACAGTAAACCAGGGCGGGGTTCTCCCGCTTCAGGCTCTCGTAATCCAAACCGTAGCGAGACAGGCCGCCGACCTTGAAATTCTCCAGGACGACGTCGCAGCTTCGTGCCAGCCGACGGACGAGAGCCGCCCCTTCCGGTTTGGCGATGTCGATGGCCAGTGACCGCTTGTTTCGGTTGCAGCTCAAGTAATAAGCGCTGGGCGGATCGTCGGTTCGGTCCCCCGGCGTGGGCCGCAGGTTGGGCGGCCCCCAGGAACGGGTGTCATCGCCCTTTTCCGGATGCTCAATCTTGATGATATCGGCGCCGAGGTCGCCCAGAATTTGGGATGCCCAAGGACCGGCCAGCACACGGCTGAGGTCGAGCACCCGCAGCCCAGCCAGGGACATCGGGCCGGCGGCACGGTTGCCGGCTTCGTCGTGGGGTGATTCGGGCAAGGTCACAATGAGTGGTCTCCGGCTGCAAGCGTCACCGTTCCGGACCTGGAACGGGAGCCTCCCTTTTCACTTCTGACGCCTGGAACTTGCATTTCCCGGCGCCATGACCATTTCACTCTGTGAAACGATCATTTCATTATGGATAGGCTAACGGGCCCTCTGATAAAAGGCAACCGTCTTTTCAGCTTGGCGAAAAAACAGCGGGACGGACGGATGGCCCCTCCAACAATCCGTTGGCGATGGCGACATCGCTGGTGGACCCAAGTCCAGACGCTAAACAAGGGAACGTGACCTCGATGCCTTCCTTCAAACCCGTTGCGGCCCTGACCCGAGGCCTTGACGTCCTGCGCATCGTCAACGAACTGCGCGATGCGTCCGTTGCCGCTCTGCACAAGGAGACGGGGCTCGACAAGGCCACGATCGTGCGAATGCTGGAGACGCTGGAGCATGAAGGTTACGTGACCCGCAACCCATCCAACTCAGGGTACGTCGCTACCGGGCGCACGCTGCAGCTTAGCCGTGGTTACGACCTGCACCACCGGATTGGGCTGCTGTGCGAACCGATCCTGACGGAGTTCCGTCAGGCGATCGGTTGGCCATCCGACGTGGCGCTGTTCGATCACGACGCCATGATCGTCGTCCAGACGAGCCGCGAAACGGGACCGCTGTTCTTCAACCGCCGCCCTGGTTTTCGCGCGCCGATCCTGGAAACCTCCATTGGGCGGGCGTATCTCGCATTCTGCGCCGACAGCGAACGGGAACGGATTCTTGCACGCCTGAGGCCCCGCACCGATCCCGCCAACGCCCTGGCCAGCGATCCGCAACGTCTTGAGGCTCTGCTCAGCGACGTGCGGGCCCGAGGTTTCGCATGCATGGACGACTCTTACAGCGACCGTGAATATTCTGGCCAGCTTTGGGCCATGGCGGTGCCGGTGCGTGACGAGCAGGGTATTCTCGCAACGCTCAACATCATGATGCTGCGCAGCGCTGTTTCCCCGGAATCCGCCCAGGAGCGGTTCCTTGATATGCTCATAACGAACGCCAACCGACTTGCCCATGTCCTCCGTCATGCTTCTTGCGGGTAACGAGACGGCAGTGAGTGACCTTGTCGGGTGCTGTTAACGTTGCGACTGATTGGGTTCCGTTGCAAAGTTTGCCTGCGGGCGAAGATCGGGCAAAACCCGTCCTCTTTCGGCGGCAGGGGTGACACGGTGAAGCGCAGCGGAAAGACCCGTTCAAGGGCCGGCAGTTCACGGCGGCGGCGATCCTGTGGGGGATGCGCTGGTCCTTGCAGTTTTCGATAAGCCACCGCGACCTTGAGCGGAGGCTGGCCGACCGCGGCGCGGTGGTCGATCACACGCCCACGGGTCTTGGCAATCCCGCGAGCGTCTCGGCCCGTCGGCGCGTTCCACCTTATGCCCTCCTGCCCCCAAGCCCGTCGAGGTCCCGGTATGTCCCTTCGCCCGCGTCCGATTCACCCGCGACAGACGGGCCGGATCTGCGGTTCGTCGGTCCTGGTGCCGGTCATCGACCTTGGCCCGCAGGTTCTGCAGGGAGTCTTCGCCAAGCCCGGGCGGGCGGCGTTGACCGGGGAGGCCTTTCCCATGCGGCTCGTGCGTTGCGGCGCCGACCGGGATCCGGGAGCCTGCGGGCTGTTGCAGACCTCCGCCAGCGTGCCTCCCAAACGGTTGTACCGGACCTACTGGTACCGGTCAGGCCTCAACGCGACGATGCGTGACCATCTGCGCGGCATCGCCGAACAGTCTGGGGCGTTGGCCGGCCGGCGCCGGCGGTGCTCGACATCGGCTGCAACGACGGTACCCTGCTCCGCGCCTACCCCGCGGCGTCGGCGCGGGTCGGGGTCGATCCGTCCGACATCGCTGCCGGGCTCGCAGGCGACGTCACCGTCGTCAACACCTTCTTTCCGTCCGAAGCCGCGCTGACGGAACTCGCCGGCGCCCGGTTCGACATCGTGACCTCCATCGCCATGTTCTACGACATCGAGGATCCCTGCGGGGCCGCCGCCGCGATCGCCCGGCTGCTCGCTCCGGACGGGCTGTGGGTGTTGGAACTGTCCTACCTGCCGCTCCTGCTGCTGCGGAACGCCTTCGACACGGTCTCCACGAGCATCTGGAGTATTACAGCCTCACCGTGCGGTGGGCGTCGAAGAAGGCGGGATCCAGCGCCGCCGTGACGGTGATGAGCGCGCCAGCCGCGTCCAGGCGGCCTTGCCCGAACGCGATGGTGTCCAACAGGCAGCGGGTCTCCGCCTGCTCCGGCAAGGCGCGCAGGATCGCGCGGCAGAGATCGCCCGCCTCCCTGGCGCGACCGGCCTGATGGAACGCGAGCGCCCGGTCCAGGGCCTCGGCGAGCGTGATGGCGCCTTGCGGCGGAGCGACGTCCATCCGACAATGGATAGCGTTGGCCGCAGGCCCATCGACAGGACTTTTCCGGATGGCGAGGCAGGGGGCTTCCAACCCGCGTAAGGCGGGTTCGATTCCCCCAGGCCGCTCCAATGCGTCTTCGTCTGCGCAAACTGCCTCAGGCTGCCTTGTCTGGTGTGCGTCAGAGGCCTGGGTCGATGACCGTAAAGCGGAGGTCCTGTGCCATCGCGTCCAGGACGAGGATGCTGTCCCCGCCTCCGAGATCGACATGCACGCTTCCCCCCAACTCGGTGATGTGCTCCGCCCGCCATGCCGCCGTACCGATGTCCTGCTCGAACCCCTTCAGAATGATGACGTCCAGCAGCGGGTCGAAGGCGGTCAGCACATCAGCGCCGCTGCCTGGGGCGAAGAAGAACTGGTCGCTCTCGCCGTCCCGCTCGGCAAGCAAGACATCGTCGCCGATGCCGCCATCCACGATGTCGCGCCCAGCCCCCGGCAAGAGGACATCCCGCCCGGACATGCCATAAAGGCGATCGGCACCTTCCGCCCCGTCGATGAAGTCTGCGCCGGCGCCGCCGTTCAACCGGTCGTCCCCGGCACCGGCCAAGATGCGGTCGTCACCACCCAATCCATGAATCCGGTCCGCACCATCTCCGCCCAGCAACGTGTCGTTGCCTTGGGATCCTCGGTGGATACCGTCCGGTGCTGCGATGACACCGAGCAGCTTGGCCGTGTGATCCCAATAATCGTTCCCTGTTCCAGGGGGAAGCTCTGCAAGTACGATGGTGCCGTCCGTCGTGCCGTCGGACAGGAAGAACCGATCCGTCTTGGCGGCGTAATCACGATCGAACCCCAGCATGTGGCCATCAAGATCCCCGAGGAGCTTGTCGCCAACGGCTCCCCCCGATGTGTCCTGCACCTTGTGCGTGCCTTCGGGCGTGCCATCGGTCACCCACAGAGCAGCGGGATCGGCTCCGCTCTGGTCCGTCAGAAAGAAGGCCCGGCCGCCGGCAATCTCAATGTCCTGGTACATCCAATCGTTCTGATGAAGTTCGGCGGTCCCCCCAGCTGTGCCATCGCTCGCCAGAAGGCGTTGCGAGCCCGACCAATAGCTTTCGTCCAAGAAGAGAAGGCGATCTCCATCATCGCCGGGCGCTCCCCTATCGAGCCATCCGAGCGGGTTGGCGAGTTCCTGGCTCGGCAGGAAGCTCACCTTGCCAGTAGCCTCCTCCAAAATGCCAATCAGGGAGGCAGAACCTTGTTCCACCCGGTAGGTATCCATGTCGGTCGTGAACACCACATGGCCGTTGCGCACGCCGACGATCCGCTCAAGGTCCCAACCTTGCATGGTCAGGTCGCCAAGGTAGCGCGTGCCCTCGGACGTGCCATCGGTGACCCAGAAGGTTGAATGACGGACGGCGGTAGGCCACTCCATGCTCCCGGTCCAGTCGATGACATTCGTGACTGACACCACAAGCCCATCAGGCGAGGGGGAATAGCGGACCGCCCCGCTGTCGGGGATGAGGTTCGCAAAGGCCGTCGCGGTGCCGTTGGCATTGACGAAGGCGAGCTTGGAAGGCCAGGACGCCGCCCCCTCGTGGAAGGCCAGCCCCCTATCATTCATGCTGACCAGTGTGATGCCGTAGGACCAGGTGGGCAGCGGCGTCATCTCATGGAAGAGGACAGTTCCGGCGGCGGTGCCGTCGGAACTCCAGATCCCATCCCGAGTGTCACCGTCTGCGTGCAGGTAGATCCGGCCGTGTGCAGCCGTCAACGCCGATGGGGAGGACCCTTGTATCCCCGGCATGAGGTCGGCAACCATCCGCGTCCCCGCCGCGGTCCCGTCGCTCACCCACAACTCACGGCCGTGAATCCCATCGTCTGCAGTGAAGAACAGCCGGTTGCCGACCACAGTCAGGTCGTCCGGGGCGCCTGATGCGGCGCCGGCCGCAGCGTCGAACATCCGGGTCCCGCTGCTGGTGCCATCCGTGACCCAGAGTTCGCGTCCGTGCAGGCCGTCGTCGGCGGTGAAGAATACCTTTTCGCCGGCGACGACGGCGTCCTGGGGGGCGCTTCCCTCCTCGCCGGGTCTGATGTCGGCAATAAGGCGCGTTCCCAACGGCGTGCCGTCGGTGACCCAAAGTTCAGCGCCCGTGTTTTGCATCGTGGCTGTGAAAACAGCGATCTTCGTTAGTGACATGCCCCCTCCAATCGGATGAAGCATTGACCAAAAAATCGCGCGTCGCAGAATGACAATTTTGGGGCTACCGCACCGCAATCATAGTCAATTCATTTTATTATTATAATCACAATAATACTGTAGCGTATATGATGCGCAATGCATTTTAATCGTATTAAAATACCCGTAGTCACAATAGTATTGTGAAGCGGTTTAGGCTGTGCCATTTGGCATTTTAAATAGTGTATAAATGCATTGCATCAGCAAAATATATCATTTTAACAAACAATTTTTCTCCTGCAGTTGAAGCTGCTCGTGCGTACCACGGGGGCATCGGCTCGTGTCCGGGCAATAACAACTGTAGGACTTTGCAACGGAACCAACCTTTTGTCCAAAGGGGCTCCGTAACCTAGGGGAATTATTTGATAATAAGAATAGTTCGCATTATGGGTTCGATGCGGCTATACCGGTGTGACCGGCATCCTGGGCGATGGCCCCACGGGCGCTGGTTTCTTTGCATCTGTCATTCCGCGCCTCTGTGACCGACACCCACTGCCCTCCGCTGCTTGACGACACCCACTCCTGGAGCGTCCGATGACGGGCTCCGTAAGCGCTTGGGCGCGCAAGATCGCGGAGTTGTTTGATGCGCATCGACTGCGCGTTGAGCGTGCCATCGCGCGGCGGACCGGGGATCCGCAAACGGCGGGCGATCTCGCGCAGGATGCCTTCCTGCGGCTGGCCCGCTTGCCCGATGGCGAGGCGATCCAGAATCCGGCCGGCCTGCTGTATGTGGTGGCCGACCGCGTGGCGCTGGACCATTGCCGGGCTGCCAAGCGCCAGCGCCTGCGTGAGGCCGGCCCGCCAGACGAGGAGTTGCCCTCCTCCGGCCCCGGTGCCGACATGGTGGTCGAGCGGAACCAGACCATGGCCCGGCTGCGCGGCGCCATCGACTCCCTGCCGCCCAAAACCCGTGACGTCTTCCTCCTCTATCATGTCGAAGGTTTGTCCTACCGCGCCATTGGTGAGCGGCTTGGCATCTCCCCCCGCACGGTGGAGTACCATCTGCGCACGGCGCTGGAGCAGTGCCGCGCGCATATGAAGCGGCGTCCAATGCGATGATGGGCCGGGCCAAGGTCCCGGCAGGTCATTTTCTTTGAGGGATTGGCCGCCCTCGACCGTCTATCCAAACACGAGACAACAGGAGCGATCAGCGGGACGCAATGGATCATCAGGATGGACAGCGCAGCGAGCCGGCGGAAGGCGGCCCGCTGGAAGGCGGCCCGGACGAGGACCGGCTGTTCTCGGAAGCCAACGCGTGGCACTTCCGCCTGCAATCCGACGACGTCCGGCCGGCGGAACGCGCCGCCTTTGCCGAATGGCTGGCCCGCAGTCCGGCTCACTCCCACGCCTGGACCGGCCTGCAGATCCTCCTTCACGACCTGAAGGAACCCGCCCGCGCCGCCTATGCCGGGTCACGCATCGCGTCTCCCCGCCGCCCCGCGGCGACCGGTATGCGGCGCCTTGCCATGGCTATGACGATCCTGCTGGTGGTCGGCGGCCTCGGCGGCTGGCACGGACCGACGCTGTACCAGAACGCCGTCGCGGATCAGGTGACTTCGACCGGACAGCGCCGGACCTTGACCCTTCCGGATGGCTCCACGGTCGACATGAACGGCGACACCGCACTGGCGCTCGATTATCGAGATGGCGAGCGGCGCGTCCGGATTCTGCGCGGCGAGGCGTGGTTCCAGGTCACGCGCGATCCCGACCATCCCTTCGTCGTCGATGGCGGGGCGGGTGCCGCCCGTGTGCTGGGAACCCAATTCAGCGTCCGGCGCGAGAACGACCGCACGACGGTCACCGTCGGCGAAGGGCTGGTGGAGGTCGTCGCCCATCGGAACGCCGACAGCAGCGCCCCCTGGCCCGACAGCGTCCGCCTGCACCCCGGCGAGAGCGCGGAGGCCGACGCCCACGGCGTGACCGGACCACGGGCGGCGGACCCCGCCGTCGCCTTCGCGTGGCGCCAGGGCCAGATCGTCTTCCGCCAGCAGTCGCTCGCCTCCGTCATCACGGCTCTGAACCGGCAATGGCCGGGCCGGGTGGTCCTGCTGAACGACGAGGCGGCGGAACGAGTCGTATCCGCCGTCTTCGCGCTCGACCGGCCGGACGCCGTGCTCGATGCGCTGGAGCGCGGCCTCGGCGTGCGCGCCACCCGCATCACTCCCTACCTGACCCTGCTCCGCTGAAAAAAATCGGCGGGACCTGAAAAAAACTTCCCAGGGTTCTCCGCGCGCCCGTCGTCATGTTCGGGAAAGGAGAGAATGAGACGCAATCGCAGAAAGCGGCGCGCTCTCTCACCGGACGACAGAGGCGAGCGATGACATCGGTGAAGTGTGAAGCGACGGGTGTGACGAACGGACGCCGGGGCAGAGTCCAGGGCTGCCGGTTGGGGCGCGTGCTCCCGGGACGGCTCCTGGCGACGACGATGCTGATCGTGCCGGGCCTTCTGCTGTTCAGCGCGCCCGCGGCCGTCGCGCAGTCGATCCAGGAGTCGATCCCGGCCGGTCCGGTGACCTTCGCCATTGCGCCACAGTCGGTGGACGGGGCGCTTGCCGCCTTCTCCACCGCCACGCGCATCCAGGTGCTGACCCCCGGTGCGGTGACCCAGGGCGTCAATTCTCCCGGCGTCAGCGGATCGATGACCGCGCGCGAGGGGCTGAACCGTCTGCTGTCCGGCACCGGACTGGCCGCCCGCTTCCTCAACACCGAGACCGTGACGGTCGAGCGCGTGGCCGCCGGCGACGCCGTCCTGCTCGATCCGGTGCAGGTCGAAGGAAGCCGGGGCGCCACCGGTCCGGGCGCTCTGCCCCCGGCCTACGCCGGCGGTCAGGTGGCGCGGGGCGGGCGCATCGGCGCGCTGGGCAACCAGGACGCGATGGACGTTCCATTCTCCATCACCAGCTACACCGCCGAAACCATCCGCAACCAGCAGGCGGATACCATCGCCGACGTTCTGGCCAACGACCCGGCGGTGCGCAGCAGCCTCGGCTATGGCAATTTCGCCGAGAGCTTCGTCATCCGCGGCTTCCAGCTGGCGGGGGAGGACCTGTCGGTCGACGGCCTCTACGGCACCGCTCCGCGCCAGATCGTCGCCACCAACATGTTCGAACGGGTGGAGGTGCTGAAGGGCGCCAACGCCTTCCTCAACGGCGCGGCCCCCAGCGGGTCCGGCATCGGCGGCGGCGTGAACCTCGTGCCCAAGCGGGCGGAGGACGAACCGCTGACCCGGCTGACCGCCAGCTACGCCATGGACAGCCGGCTCGGCCTGTCCGCCGATGTGGGCCGGCGGTTCGGCGACGCCAACCAGTTCGGCGTGCGCGCCAACGCCGCGGTCCGCGGCGGCGACACGGCCATCGACGACGAGGAGCGGACGCTGAAGCTCGGCTCCCTGGCGCTGGATTACCGTGGCGAGCGCGCCCGCGTGACGCTCGACGTCGGCACCCAGACCCAGCGGGTGGAGCAGGGACGCCCGGTGGTCTATGTCGGCAGCTTCGTCCCGGCGGTGCCGTCGGCCTCGCAGAATTACGCGCAGCCCTGGAGCTATTCGCGGATGCGCGACACCTTCGGCCAGATCCGCGCCGAATACGACATCCTGCCCAACCTGACCGCCTACGGCGCCTTCGGCCTGCGCAGCATGCGCGAGGATGGCGACTATGCCTCTCCCACCATCACGCGGCCCGACGGCACCGGCACGGTCCGGCGCCTGACCGTCCCGCGCGAGGACGACACCGTCACCGGCCAGGGCGGCGTCCGGGCCGACCTGCAGACCGGTCCGCTCCGGCACCAGCTGAACGCCGGAGCCTCCGCGCTGCGGACGACCAACAACAACGGCTTCGAGTTCGGCACGACCTCCACCATCAACCTCTACAACATGGTCGGCTTCCCGCGCCCGGCGACGACCTCGGCCAGCGGCATGGTCGGCGATCTGCCGAAGGTCAGCGAGTCGGTGCTGCGCAGCGTCTACGCGTCGGACACCGTGTCGATCCTGAACGACCGGGTGATGGTCACCGCCGGCCTGCGCCAGCAGAACATCCAGGTTCGCGGATACAACCGGGCCAACGGCGCCCGCACCTCCGATTACGACCAGTCGGCGCTGACGCCGGTGGTCGGGCTGGTGGTGAAGCCGATCGAGACGCTGTCGCTCTACGCCAACCGGATCGAGGGTCTGGCGCAGGGGCCGACTGCCCCGTCCACGGCGGTCAATTCTGGAGAGATCTTCGAGCCCTACCGGTCGGTCCAGTACGAGGTCGGCGGCAAGCTGGACTTCGGCAGCTTCGGCGGCTCGCTGTCGCTGTTCCAGACCACGCAGCCCAGCGGCGTCACCGACGCGTTCACCCGCGTCTACAGCGTGTCCGGCGAACAGCGCAACCGCGGCATCGAACTGATGCTGTACGGCGAACCGGTGCAGGGCGTTCGGCTGCTCGGTGGCGCCACCTTCATCGATCCGGAGCTGAGCGACACCGGCAGCGCCGCGACCGAGGGCAAGGACGCCGTCGGCGTGCCGCGCCACCAGTTCAACGCCAACGTCGAATGGGATCTGCCCTTCCTCCCCGCGTCCTTCCCCACCGTGACGGTGACCGGGCGCATGATCCACACGGGCTCGCAGTATCTCAACACCGCCAACACGCTGAAGATTCCCAGCTGGACCCGCTTCGATGTCGGCGCGCGGATGATCGCCGAGGTCCAGAACCGTCCGGTCACCATCCGGGCGGCGGTCGAGAACGTGACCGACAAGGCCTATTGGGCGTCGGCCTCCGGCGGCTATCTGAGCCAGGGCAACCCGCTGACGGCCAAGCTGTCGGTGTCGGTGGATTTCTGAAGGTGGATTTCCGACCCGGCGAAGCCATGACGGCGGCATGAGGGGGACGCGATGACCAACCGAACAATCCGGATCTGGACTGTGATCCACAAATGGACCAGCCTGATCTGCACGATCTTCATGCTGCTGCTGTGCCTGACCGGCCTGCCGCTGATCTTCCATGACGAGATCGAGGCGCTGACGGCCGAGGACACGCTTCCGACCATGCCGGCCGACACGCCCTTGACGTCGCTGGACGAGGCGGTGGCCTCGGCGCTGGCGACCTACCCCGGCGAGCGCCCGCTGTTCCTCAGCTTCGATGTGGACCGGCCGGTGGTGAACGTCACCACCGGTCCGGGGGCCCGTCCTCCGGTGTCGCAGATGCACATCTCCGCCATCGACCTGCGCACCACGCGGATCCTGGCCGACCTGAACGACGACGACGGGTTCATGCATGTGATGCTGCGCCTGCATGTGGACCTGTTCGCCGGGCTGCCCGGCGAGCTGTTCCTCGGCTTCATGGGCTTCCTGCTGGTCCTGGCCACCCTGTCAGGTGTGGTGATCTACGCCCCCTTCATGCGCAAGCTGTCCTTCGGCACGGTGCGGGCCGGGCGCGGCCGGCGGCTGAAGTGGCTGGACCTGCACAACATGCTGGGCATCGTCACGCTGATGTGGGTGGTGGTGGTCGGGCTGACCGGCGTCATCAACACCCTGTCCGTGCCGCTGGTCGCCTATTGGCGCGCCAACGAGCTGGCCGCGATGATCGCTCCCTATGAGGGCAAGCCGGTTCCGGAACGCTTCACCTCGGTCGACGCGGCCGTCCGCACCGCCATGGAGGCCGCTCCCGGCATGCGGCCGCAATTCGTCGCCTTCCCCGGCGTGCGCTTTTCCAGCAACCACCATTACGCGGTGTGGCTGAAGGGAGCCACGCCGGCCACCAACCGGATTCTGACCCCAGCCCTGATCGACGCCGAGACGGGGGCCTTCACCGACATGCGCTCCATGCCTTGGTACATGCTGGCGCTGCGGTTGTCGCAACCGCTTCATTTCGGCGACTATGGCGGGCTGCCGATGAAGATCCTGTGGGCGGTGCTGGACCTGCTGACCATCGTCATCCTTGGCAGCGGCCTGTATTTGTGGATCGCCCGCAGCCGCCGTGTCCAGGATCATGCCGCCATAGGCTCCGGCCTACGCACCACCGCCGGAGAGGCTGCGGAATGACGCCGCGCACTCCCTTCCGACTGCTGGCGATCTTCGGGATTCCCTTTGCGATCGCGCTTGCCACCACCGCCGGGCTGATCACCGCCCTGCTGGATGACGGC
The DNA here is from genome assembly GCF_003119195.2 of Azospirillum baldaniorum. Classification (NCBI taxonomy): domain Bacteria; kingdom Pseudomonadati; phylum Pseudomonadota; class Alphaproteobacteria; order Rhodospirillales; family Azospirillaceae; genus Azospirillum; species Azospirillum baldaniorum. The sequence continues at coordinate 735,352 of NZ_CP022255.1, forward strand.
GTCGTGGACGCCGTGTCCTGGGCAGCCCTGTCAGTCCCCGTGCTCACCGCGGTTTGGTCCTGGCGCAAGCGTAAGCGCTGATAGCCCGTTTGTACATGAGGGTTCGCCTGTTTTCCGTGTGGAAGCGGGAGACAGGCAATGTGGACGAAGGCTCATCGAGCGAAGCAGGCGGGGCCGGACCGGCGGTCACAGCGGTATCCGACGGACACGGAGTGGATCCTGATCGAACCATGGCTACCGCGCCCGGCCAAGCGGGGCCGGCGGTGCAGCGTCAACCTGCGTGAGATCCTGAACGCCATCCGCGACTTGGCGCGCACGGGCTCCGCCGGCGCCCAACTGATCCTGGACGCGCTGCGCAAACGCTGGCCCTGGCTGCGCCACCTGTTCGCCGATGGCGCCTACGACCGTGGCCGGCTGCTCAGCAAGGCCGCCTTCCTGGACTTCACCCTCGCCGTGATCCGGCGTTTGGCCGAGCAAAGGGCTTCCAGGTGCTGCCGCGACGCTGGGTGGTCGAGCGCAGCTTCGGCTGGCTGATGCATTGGCGCCGCCTCGTCCGCGACTATGAGGCTGGCATCGACGTCTCCGAAGGCATGATCTACGTTGCCATGAGGTCCATCATGCTCCGCCGCCTCACAACTTGACCGCGCCCAACCCTTTTCTCAAACGGGCTCTGAGATGATCGCGTCGAGGGTGCGTCACGGACAAGCGCTCCTCCTTCAGCCGCTGACCCGACGGTTGGACTCGGGTGCCGACTGCTGCTCGAACAGGCGGCGGTAGAGGCCAGACGGGCGGTGCAGCAGGGCGGCGTGCGTTCCCTCCTCGACGACGCGCCCCTGGTGGAAGACCAGGATGCGGTCCAGGCTGCGCACGGTGGACAGGCGGTGGGCGATGACGAGGGCCGTGCGGCCCTGCATCAGGCGTTCCATCGCCTCCTGGATCAGCGCCTCCGATTCCGAATCCAGGCTGGAGGTCGCCTCGTCGAGGATCAGGAGCGGCGCGTCGGCCAGGAAGGCGCGGGCGAGCGCCACCCGCTGGCGCTCGCCGCCGGACAGCTTGACGCCGCGCTCGCCGACCAGCGTCGCGTAGCCCTTGGGCAGGCGCGCGATGAAGTCATGTGCGTTGGCCAGCCGCGCCGCCCGTTCGATCTCCGCCGGGGTCGCGCCGGGGCGGCCATAGGCGATGTTCTCCGCAAGCGAGCGGTGGAACAGGATCGGCTCCTGCGGGACGATGGCGATCTGCGAGCGCAGCGAGGTCTGCGTCGCCCCGGCCACGTCCTGCCCGTCGATCCGGACACAGCCCCCGGTCACGTCATACAGCCGCTGGATCAGCTTCACGAACGTTGTCTTGCCCGAGCCCGACGGTCCGACCAGTCCGACCCGCTCGCCGGCCCGGATCGTCACCGACAGGTCGCGGTAGAGCGGCGTCGTGTGGCCGCCGTACCGGAAGGTGACGCGGTCGAAGCGCACCTCGCCAGCCGTGATGCGCAGGGGCACGGCGTCTGGCCGGTCCTCCACCCCCAGCGGTTCGGCGTGGATGGCCACCAACTCCTCCATCTCGTTGATCGAGCGCTGGAGATGGTTGATGTGCATGCCGATGTCGCGCAGATAGCCATGGACGACGAAATAGGTGGTCAGCACATAGGCGACGTCGCCGGGCGTCGCCTGCCCCCGCCACCACAGCCACAGGGCGGTCGCCACCACGCCGCTGCGGATCAGCAGCAGGATGACGAGCTGGGCCGTGCTGTGGCGGGTGTGGCGGGTCCAGGTGCGGCTGGTCCGGCGGCTCCATTTCCCGACGACCTGAGCCAGCCGCTCGTCCTCGCGCGGCTCGGCGCCGAACGCCTTCACCACCGCGTTGCAGCCGATGGCGTCGGCCAGCGTGCCGCCGAGCCGCGTGTCCCAGGCGTTGGACAGCCGCGCCGCCGGGGCGATGTAAAGCGTCGCGAAGAGCACGGTGAGCGCGATGTAGATCGCCGTTCCCAGCGCGATGACGAGCCCCATCACCGGCCATTGCAGACCGAGCAGCAGCATCGTTCCGGCCAGCACGACCAGCGACGGCCACAGCGCCAGCAGCAGCGTGTCGTTCAGCGTGTCGAGCGCCCACATGCCGCGCGTGATCTTGCGGACGATGGAGCCGGCGAAGCTGTTGGCGTGCCAGTCGGTCGAGAATCGCTGGACGCGGTGGAAGCTGTCCTGGCCGACGTCGGCCATGATGCGCAGCGTCAACGGGATGACGCCGCTCCAGGCGATGTGGCGCAGCACGACCATTCCGGCGCCGAGCCCGACCATGGCGGCGAAGGCGCCGACGGCGGCGTCGCGCGCTGTCTCCCGGTCGTCCGGCAGCAGAGCCAGCGCGTCGACCAGACGGCCGGCAAACAGCGGCATGAAGACGTCGGCCAGCGTCGCGAGTGCGATGGTGCCGGCGATCCAAGCCACCAACGGCTTCCGGCGGCTCCAGTGGCGGAAGGTAAAGGCGAGAACGGCGCGGATCGCGTCCGTTCGGCCGGTGCGTTTCAAAACAGCCATGACTCCGTTCGGCGCGGGGACGCGCCGTCTCCACGGCGGGGGACCGAGACGCGGCCATGGCTATGGCACGATCAGGGCCTGGCGGCGCCGTCCAATGAATGGGAATATCGATGACCGTTGCCGGGCCTAAAAAGCCCGCGGTCGGCCCTTGCGGTCGGGCGACCTAACGGTTGACCGGTGCGGGAGATGTCAGCAAGCAGATCGTACGCATGCAGCCTCCCAACTTTCAGAAACAAAACCGGACGGTTTGGATATCAGGCTTTACAGAACGTGCCAATACGCCTTTTGTTATAGTCTGGTTGCGCCGTCGGAACGGAGCCGGCGGACCGCTTCGCAAGCGGCCAGGAGGACCCCGTTCCACACTGGACGGTTGGTGTCGCGGTCTGGGCGATGCCGGCTGCGATGATCATGCGGCCGGTGCCCGAAGGCAAGGTGCCCAGGGTCTCCTTCACCACACCCGTGCCAGCGGTTCCTTGCGGGACGTGACCTTATCGAAGGCCCGGAAGCCGTTGGCCGGATGTGCGCCAATCCTCGCTTGTCTGTTGACCGGAGGTGGACGTCGATGCCACGCACACGAGGAGGGGCCATGCGGAGGGAACACGAGACCCTGTTCTGGCGGCGCACGGACGTGCAAGGCCTGGAGCGATTGCTGCTCAGCGTCTCCACCGACGTGGTGCTGATCGAGTCGACGGTGATCTGCGTGGAGGATGGCGGCTACCGGCTCGATCACCGCTGGACGCTGACACCCGACTGGCGGGCACTTTCGCTGGATGTGGAGCGATGGGGAGCGGCCGTGCACACGCGCCTGACCGTTGAGCGGACCGACGGCGGCTGGAAGGTCGACGGCGCGGAGGAGCCGGACCTTTCGGTCACCCCGGTCTGCAACACCTTCCCAATCCGCCGGACGCCGCTCAACGAAGGGGCAAGTCTTACGCTCGACACCTGCTTCGTGGATGGGGCCACCATGACGGTGGCGCGTTCCCGTCAGAGGTACGAGCGTCTGGGCCCAGACCGGCTGCGCTACGTCGACCTCGGGCTCTCCGCCGGCTTCGCGGCGGATCTCCAGGTGGACGGGCGGGGGGTGATCGTCCGCTACCAGCACATGTTCGAACGGATTGAACCATCGCCCGGCCCGATCTGACCCCGCAAAACCCGTCTGATCGACGTGGCGAGCGTCCCGTTTCGCTACACCGGCGACTTTTGGACCTTGGCCTGACCGCGAGAAACATCCGTGATCATGCGAATGACATCGTCCAACCGCTCGCAAGGGACCTTGATTTGAAGCTGCACACCTTCGGCCGTAAAGCCGTTGGTTTCGGCAAGGGCCGCGGTGAAGGCGCCAACTCCCGTCCTGATCCTGGCCTCGTCGGCGAAAGCGCACGTGACGGACAGGACTGCATAGCTGATGATCGGCTGGCGGTCTGCGGCATGGAGACAGGCCGACGCGGTGCCGCCATAGGCGCGCACCAGCCCGCCCGCACCGAGAAGCACACCACCGAACCAGCGGCTGACCACCACCGCCACCCGATCCAGGTTCTGGCCGTCTATGGCCTGAAGAATTGGACGTCCCGCAGTGCCCCCGGGTTCACCATCGTCGCTGGACCGGAAGAGGTCTCCGATCCGGAAAGCCCAGCAATTGTGACCCGCGTCCCGTCTGCTGCACGCGGCAATAAATCCACGCGCCTCTTCCTCAGTGCTGACCGGGCCCGCCGAGGCAAGAAATCGGCTTTTTTTGATCTCCTGCTCGAATTGCTCATTTTTCCTGAGAGTGAACATTGTCTTCCGCCGCCATCATTCCTGCGCAGGCCAGAGGCCGACATTCCCATGCGCCGATGCAACCTATTCGCCCAATGGGGAAATTGCGACAATGTCGCAGCGACATCCGCGACGACGCGCGTAACGGGAAAACCGTGCCCCTCCATCCATGGCCATCACCGGCGTGCGGTGATGCGGCGCTCCGATGATCCAGCCAGCGCACGCTCGATAACGCGATCAAAGGCTTTTCCCTTACCTGCCACGTAAGGATAAGTAGTTGATCTGTCAGCGGAAAGCTTTCTGTTTGTCATCATTTGGCTTTTCGCCAATTTTCCAACTTTGTTATCGCTGCGGTTGCCCTGCGGAACTGGTCGCTCTCCTTGGTGTAGTGCTCAATCATAGAAAGAGCGGAGTGGCCGGTGATGGCTGCTATTTCATGGATGCTGCATCCAGCCTCAGCTAGCCGGGAGGCGGCGACCTTGCGAAGCCCATGGAAGACGTACCCTGTGAACTCAGGGCGAAGCGGGCGCCCATGCTTGTCAGCATGGAGGATGAACCCACGGAAGCTCGATGAGAAATGATCCCCGTTGGGCCACGGCAATCCGTTACGGCGAACCAGAATGGTGGTGGCGGTCGACTCTCCTCGCGTAGCCTTCCACGCGTCCATCTCGTGTCGCAGGGCGCTGTGGCATGGAACTAACAGCTTCTTCCCTGTCTTCTGCTGGGCCAGGGAGATCGTGGATCCATCGTAATCAGACCACTGCATGCGGATGCAATCGCCAAGCCTTTGTCCAGTGTAGACGGCCAGTGCCACAGCTCTGCGAAAGTGCTCCGGGAGCACGCCGGGAGTCAACGCGTGCTCCACCAGAGCGTCCGGCCAGCGTGAATGTTCGCCACCTTTCAGTTTTCTGATACGCAGGGCCGGATGAAACTGGATGTACTCGCGATCAAGCGCGAAAGTTAGCAAGACTGTCCAAACCTTGTGAACCTCGTTCGCGATGCCTGGAGTGCCGGCTAAAGCATCGCGTTGGGCCAAGACATGCCGGCGCTTGATCTTGGCTATCTCAACCTCACCATACTCGGTGACGATCTCGTTCAGGCATCTGTCGTAAAGGGTTTGTGAAGACCGCTTCATTCCCCTGTATTGATGACTTGCGGTGTATTCCCTGACGATAGCCGCGACGGTTCTCGCGCGCGGCTCCTTGCTGGCGCGTTCGTAGCTGTATGTCTTAATTGTTCCGTCTGCGAGAGTGCGCTTTACGGTTTTGCGGGCCATCGCGGAGAAGCCTCGAAGAAATTTCGTCGGGATCGGTGGTGCGGGGCGCGGTTCCGACCGCTTGCTCCATTCCAGTTCGGACGGCTATGCGCAGGCTGTCAACATGCCATCTCTTGGCGCCTCCGATCATAAGCGGCTTTGGGAGGACGCCTTTTTCCACCCACCGGCGGACGGTGGACGCGCTCGTGTCGAAGAACTCGGCAACGGACGTCTCTGACAGGTACTCAGTTGCCATGCCTACACCTCTCCCTGCGCTGCGCCGGCCGGGAACAGGATGGCCGTCAGGGCCGCGACATGCTTCGCCGACGAGCGGAGCAACAGCACATCCATTTCCTTGACCTTCTCCTTGCGTCGCAGGCGTTCGGAAACCGCCATGGCCTGCCGCTCCAGCGTGTGTGCGTGGTCTGCCAGTTCCTTCGCCACGGCCCAATAGGCGATCTCGTCATCCGGCTCACCCATTCCCGCCTCCCTGCGCTTCCCGAGCGGCGTCACGGTCACGCATCCACGCGAGATAGGCGACGTCCGCCTTGGTCATCTGCACCTTGTCATTGAAGGCTGTGCAGCGCGGACCATTCTCGTCCTGTACCCACTCCTTCGGGTATTCGGGCTCTTCGATGTCGTGGAAGAAGGCTGCCCCCGCGATCATGCACGGGGCGCCGGGTTTCGCCTTGGTGCAGTGGGCGCACCAGTGGGCATGGAAGATGTCGCCTTCGGTCCCATTGCTCGGGCGGTACGGTTTAGCCATGGTCGACACCCTCCGTCTCGGTGGTCAGGAGGGCGGCGCTGCGGTCCGGCCCCATGTCCCGCATGGCGAAGACGCGGACAGCGCCCTTGTCCAGGTCGTGGGCTTCCATGAGCCATTGCGGCTCGGGGTGGTATTCTGTGGCGCCGTGGTAGACCCGGATCGGGATGGCCCGGCGGGTGCCGTGCTCGCCGCGCCAGTTCGTGTAGGTGAAGACGAGCGGCGGCGGGGGCGGCTCCGGCTGAACTCCCGCGCGCCGGTCCAGCCAGTCGGCGGCCTCGGCGTAGCCCAGTTTCCGCAGGGAGTCGGACGTCATGTAGAACTTGTTTCCGTCATCGGTCCACCCCTTGGCCCGCCGGTCCTCCACATGCGCGGTCGGCGCGATGCCAAGGTCCACCATCTCGTCAATCGCCTTATCGGAAAGCCCGGACCAATGCTCGGCGGCGTCCTCGCGATCAATGCCCATGCTTCAGCCCTCCGTACCGGTGGTTTCGCCCTGCGCCTGCTGTGCGCCCGCTGAGAGGGCGGCGAGATACGCCTTGCGCTCATTGTCGTCATGCGGCTCGAGCTTCCAGTATTCGGTCGCCGTGATGTAGTCCCGCAGCGCTGCCTCTCGCGCCTCTGCGGCGGCAAGGGCGGCCTGCGCTGCGTCACGCTCGGCGATGGCCTGGGTGGCGCGGGCCAGGGCATCGTTTGCGCCTCGCAGCAGGAAAGCGATACACGGGTCGTGATCTTCGTCCTCGCAGGAGGTCAGGCGCTTGTGCTCCGCCTCCATCTCCGCGACGCGCGAGGACAGGGCGTCGAGCAGGTCGGCGGCTTGGTCCCTGTCAATGTTGGCCTTGGCGAACATGATGCGCAGTTCGAGGCGCCCGGCCTTGGTGGATGCGAGGTCATCAAACGCATCTTGGAAAGCGCCAAACACGCGTTCTTTGTCTGCGCGGCGACGGAGGTCTTCGGCGCTCATCGGCGCCGGGGTGTGGGAGGTGGTCATGGGGTCAGTCCTGCGAGCGTTCGTTGATGCGGCCGGTGACGAAATCCTCGGCGATGCTGTAGGCGCGACCTTCGGCGTCAGCGGGATCGTTGCAGAGCGGTACCGCTGCAACACAGCGGTCTTTGCGCTTTGGCGTGTGCCGGATCACCAAGGCATGGGAACCGGAGCGCGTCACGGTGTAGTGGCTGCTCTGCGTCATCCCATCGCCTCCCTGGGGGCGGGAGCGGAGGCCGAACCAACGGCGCGGCGCCCGTGCGCTTCGATCAGGGCGTTCGCCTGCTCCGCCGTCAGGCCGGACGCGATGTGTCCGTTCGGGCCGTGGATCGCCACCCGTTCGTCGCGCCAATCGCCGACCATGACGAACCATCCGTTGTCAGTCTCCCCGCTCTGTGCCGCCGGAGCGGCAGGAGAGGCGGAGAGGCGGCGCAGTTCATCCGCGGCATCATCCATGGCTTCGATCAGTTCATCGGTGTCCAGAGCCTCGTTGTTATCGAGCGCGGTGGAGAGCCTTTCGAGATGGCGGGCGATTTCGATGAGGTCTTGGGCGTCCTCCACCCCTCCCGGCGCTGCGGCGGGCGCAGAGACAGCGCGGGCGGCGGAGAGGCGCCCGGCCACCTTGGAAAGATCGAACCGGCCGTCAATGGTGACTGGACCGCTGGCGGAGAACTCTCCAATGAAGGACGTGCCATCCTCAGCTGACAGGGCGTCGTAAAGCGCACGCGCCATCTCTTCGGCTCCGGACGGGGCGGCCTCCACGGCGGGGCGGCGGGAGGCGGCGACAAACTGGCTGTGCCACCGCGCGTAGCTTTCGCACCATTCGGCATTGGGGTGCATGAGTGGGATTGGCGGCATCGGAAAGTCGGAGGCGGAGAGACCCGCTTCGCGGTGCGCCTGCCGTTCGGCTTTGGTGGTCATGGTGGTCTCCTCAGGCCGAGGGCGTGGCGGGGAAAAGCTTGGCCGCGCACAGGAAATCTTCGGGATCGACGTTCGGGAGGTCGATGTGCTGGCCGCCTTCGAGGATCGCGACCATCTCCGGGTAGCCGGTGCCGTCCGGATCGCGCGGCTCGGTGGGAACGGATTTGACAAACCGCATGGCGCCGTTCGGGTCGTGCCAGAGGACTATCGGGAGGGATGCCACGGCTTCCCGCAGCGCGTTGATCTGCTCATCGGTCATTTCGGTCTCCTCAGGCCGAGGGCGTGGCAGGATGACGGATGCTCGGGAACGGGTAGGCGCGGGTCTCGCCGTGCCACCACCCGTCCTTCGTCCACCTCCGACCGCAATCGGTGGTGACGATCTTCCCTTTGATGCGGGTGATGTGCTGGCGGCCCATGGCTTCCCCGTTGCGATTGACGGTTTCCACTTCATCGCCGACGCGGAAGGGGTACTCGGGAGGCTCCGGCAGCACGTAGGTTAAGTCGGTCATGGTGTCGGTCTCCTCGCTCTGCGCTCAGCGCGGAGCGGTGGGGGTGGTGAGTTGGTCGCGGACCATCTGGTTGGCTTTGAGGCGCCACTTCCCAGCCGGTCGCTTGAGTGCGGCGGTGATGAGAAAGCCGAGGTCGCTGACCGGGACGCGGAGAGCCTTGGCGATGTCGACCATGTCCTTGTCCTCGTTCCAGAGCTGCACGGCTCGTCGGATTTTGGCTTCGTCCATGGGGGCCTCACGCGCTTAGCGGCTTCGTGCCGGCGTCTGTCGCGTCGATCCGCGCCAGGAACTCAGTCAGGTCCAGCGTGTCCGGGCAGCGCTCGTCATCGGCGCGCGTGTCCAGGTGGTCGAACCGGTGCGCTTCCTTGGCGCGGCGGGTCTGCGCGATCTCGCGCGAGCTGGGGCGGCGGCTCATTCGGCGTTGTCCTCGGCGTAATCGGTTGCGCCGGCTGCCGGCATATCGGTCATGGCGGCGCGACGCTTGCGGTCCTCGTGGTCGGCAGCGAGGGCGCGTTGACCGGCGGCGCCGATGCGCTTCCAGAACGCGGCGTAGGCGCTGGTTCCGCGCTCGACCGCTTCTTCAGCCTCGGCGCCGAGGGCTGCAGGGTCGGGCCCTTCGCCGTTGTTCTCCGCTCCCAGAGGCTGCACGACGAACGGCTTCCGGCTTCCGCGCGTGGCGGTCAGGGCCAGCTTCCGCGGCCCGTCGATATGGCTCATGTGCGAGATGCGAATCCCGCCAACCTGCTGGCCGCCGAATGCGACCGTCTCGTCGCGGTAGAGGGTCATGGACCGGCCGGCGTAGGCGGCGCCGTCCGGGCCCCACAGGCTGACCAGCACGCGGCGCATGCTCTTGCAGGGCTTGTACGGCTTCCCGTCGTCACCCTCGAAATTAATGGCGATCGGCTGGTCGGCGGCGGCGAGGAGCGACACCCGCGTGACCCGGATCGTGCGCGGGCCGCCGATCAGGTCGTCAGCGTTCATCTGGTCGCTCTTGGGAGCGATCGTCTTCCTGATGTCGATCATATGCGGATCTCCATTTCGACGCGCCGCGCAGTCATCGGCATGCGCGCGGCGGCGGCGTGGTAGCGCTCAAGCGCGAGCGAGAGTCGATGCTCGAACGCCCCCGCAGCCTCGATGATGGCGTCTTGGGTCTTCGGGTCTGGATAGGCGCGGACCACGAACAGGGGCATGCCGCCGCAATAGCTGATGTAGTCCAGCCACTTCCGCCCGGACACGAGAAGCCCGGTCTGAACCTGGATGAGATGTTCGGCAGGAACCGTGCCGTTGACGATGGTCTCAGCCTGGAACTTCTGCCGACGGCTCTTGATCTCGATGAGCCCGTCATCCCCGACCAGTCCGTCGGGGGAATAGCCGATCGTGAACCCCCACCGGTCATTGGTGATGAAGCCAACCTCCTCGACGGGGGCGAACTTCTCGGCGTAGAGGGCGCGGGCGGCGATTTCGTCGTCCCAGCCGCGGATCATGTCGTCGCCGATATAATGGGGCTCGACATGCTTCGTGACCCGCTGGGCCAGCAGCTCGTAAAGGTGGGCGCGTTCCTTCTCATTGCTCGCGATCTTGAGCGTCGGCGTGATGATGAGTTTCATTTCGGAGGCGGTGAGGAGGCCGCAGCGGGCGGCGAGCCATTCATCGGTTCCTTGGACGAGCCCGTCGTGGTGGACGATGTGGGTCTTGCTGATGACGCTCATGCCGAAATTCCTTCCTGCGAGGCTGCATCCTTCGTCATGCGATCCCGCGCCCTGACCTTCTCGGCGACGGACAGGTGCCCGACGGACTGATTGCAGGCGGCGTGCGCCAGGACGAGGTTGCTGATGTGGTTGGGTCCGCCGTGGACAGCGGGCACGAGGTGCTCGACGGTGATGTCATCGCCGAGGGGCCGGCCGCAGAAAAAGCAGCCGTCGCCGTCGCGGGACAGCAGGGCGTTGATCTGGTGACGGACCTTGCCCTTGCCCTTGGCCTTGCGAGCGCCGACCGACCATGACGCTCCGGCCCGGAAGGCGGCGAACGCCTCATCGGCGCCACCCTGCCAGCTCGACACCTGCCCCTTGCCGTTCCGGTAGACCACACCGATTCCCTGCGGCGTCGTGAACCGGGCGACCTCGAAGGCGTTGGATGGGGCCAGCACTTCGGACCCGCGCGACACCAGGAAGTCCTTGAACTTCGGGAAGTGTTTGCGGAAGGCGTCCACGCTGGCCGGGAGGGTGGCGTTCATGCTGGCCCCGCTCAGTAGGAGATGCGGACGCAGGGCACCTCGCCCTTCGCGATCGCCTCGACCGCGGTGCGGGCGGCGCCCTCTGACAGCCCGGCGGCGACGAGTGCGTTCATCGCGGCGCGGTTGATGGACCCGCGGTGCGCCCGATCCTCCTCGCGGCGGCGCTGCGCCTCCTCCTCGGCCTTGCGCTCGTCCTCGACCCTCTGGCGCTCACGGCGCGCGGCCTCCTCCTCCCGCTGCCGGGCGCGCTCTTCGGCGGCCTTGCGGTCTTCCTCCGCCCGGCGCTCGGCCTCGATGCGGTCGCGTTCCGCTCGCTCCTCCGCCTCCTTGGCGCGGCGCTCGGCGTCCAGCCGGTCCCGCTCCGCCTGGGCAGCGCGTTCCTCGGCCTCGGCCTTCTCGCGCTCGACGCGGGCCTGCTCGGCAGCGGCGCGCTCACGTTCGGCCTGGGCCTCCCGTTCGATCCGCTCACGCTCTGCCGTGGCGGCACGTTCGGCCTCTTCCCGCTCCTGGCGGGCCTTCTCCTCCGCGTCGCGCCGGGCCTGCTCAGCAGCGCGGTCGGCGGCTTCCTGCTTCTCGCGCTCGATCCGCTCGGCCTCCTCGCGGGCGGCGCGCTCCGCAGCTTCCTGGCGCAAGCGTTCCAGTTCGGCGCGCTCGGCGTCACGCTGCTGACTCTCCAGCAGGGCGGAGCGCAAGCGGATCACGGCGGCCTCCTTCGCCTCGGCCGCTCGCTTGGCGAACTCCTGGAACCCGTCGGTCGGCGTGGCCTCGACCATAGCCAGCGTCTTTGCAATCTCCTCGGTGGTGCCGGGAGCCGCGATAGAGAACGCCGCGATCCCAGCCTCGTGCTGCTCGACGCGCTTCTCCTCCGCCGCCTCGAACTCGTCCAGCGGGCGCCGCACGTCGTCGCGCAGCTTGTCCAACCGGTCACGCACCACGCGCCGGTCGGCGTCGATCAGTGCCGCCTTCGCCTTGATGTCGGCGACCAGATCCTTGCCCATATCGTCCAGGGCGGTCTTGCTGCGCGCCACCTTGTAGGCCAGCGAGGCGATTTCCTTCCGACCCTTCGGCGCGCTGACGTCCAGCGTGGCCGCCGTGGCGCGGGCTTCGGCCTCCAGCTTGGTCAAGATTTCGTCCACGCCGCCTGGGGCGAAAACCTTGGTCGGCACGAGCGCCGTCACGTTCACGACGGCGATTTCGGTCTTGGCTGCTTCGAGAGTTTCGGACATGGCGATTCCTCATTGTCCGCGGCGGCGGCCGGCGGAGCGGCGTTGGTCAGAGCCGGGTGGCCGGCTGGAAATTCAGGCGCTCCAGGTGGGCGATCGCGCTTTCGAGGGCGGCGCGTTCCGCCCGCTCCATCTCGGCGACGATCTGCTGGACCTCGGCGGCGGTGTAGGCGAGCGGCTGGCCGGACGCGGCGGCGGCCTTGGCGTCGAGCTGGAGCCGGGAAAGGCCGATGGCGAGGAGCGTCATGTCCTGGCCTCCGCTTCCCGGCGGCTGAGGTAGCTGCGCAGCTCGTCCCAGCCGGTCACGTTGTCCGGGTCCTTGTCCTTCATCGTGCCGCGGACGTCGCCTTGCAGGTCTTCCAGCGCATCGCGTACAGTCCCCACGCTCAGTTTCATGCTGGGGAACTGCCGGCACTTGTCCCCGACCGCATCGCTCAGCGCGAAGTCGAAAGTCCGGACCGCGCGAAGCAGCTTCGCCAACGTCTCGGCCTCTTCCAGGTCGAGCTTGGACATGTGGGCCATCGTCAGTTCCTCCGGCTGGCGGCGCGGGGCACCAGCATGGACACTCGCGAGTCCATTTCCCGCAGCGCGTCGCCGATGTCGTTGGTGATCGCGATGGGCGCCGACCCCTGAAAGACGGTGATGTCGCGCGCCGTCACTTCGATCGACAGGAAGCTGCCCGGCACCCGGCGCGTGTGGGTGTCGCGGTGGCGCAGGATGCCCTGCACGGCTTGGAAGGCGCGGGATAGGGAACAGATCGGCATGGCCGGCGCAGCGGCGACGCGCAACAGAGGATTGCTCTCGGCCCGACGGTGGATTTCTGCGTCGAAGATCGCGCGGGCCATCAGCAGGTCGGCGTCGTCCAGGGCGTTGAAGAAGGCTGCGGTGCGGCTGTCCGGCGCGTCGGAGGGGGTGATGGGGAGGGCGGCGTAAGCGGTCAGGACGGGCATGGCGTGCTCCTTGCTCCTGTGGTGTCGGCTGGCGGCAACGGGCGTCGATGCGCCCGCTTCCGGCAGCCGGCGGGCGCCTGGATGCACCCGCCGACCGGTTCGCCCGCCGTAACGACCTGCCAGGGTTGGACGGCGGGGAAGGGGATTTCTCAGGTGCCCAGCGGAAGGGCGGCGGGCGCAATTGCCGATGGCGCCCAATACTTCCGGGTCTCCGGAGCCCGAATGCCCCTGCTGCGCAGCATCGCGGAGGCCACATCCTTCTCGATGGCGGTCGGCTCTTGCGGCAGCGACCAGTTGCGGATGCCGGCGATCAGGTCCGAGACGGCCATGGCGGTCTCGGCGTCGTCCGCCAACCCGATCAGCGCGCCGGTCGGAAGGTGCGTGAGGCGCCAGCCGTCGTGGTCGCGGTGGACCGCAAACGGGCCGCGGGCCTTGCCGCTGGTCACCGGCTGCGGGCCGCGGTCGGTCGCGATCCAGTAGGGGTAGGAGAGCCAGGATTCGCGCGGGGCGGTGGAGTTCAGCATGGCAGGATTCCCAGGAGGGCCATGAAGGCGGCGACGGAGACAGCCGTGGAGGTCCAGACGGCGACCCGGAAGAGAAAGAGGCCCGTCGCGCGCAGGTCGGCGAGCGTGTTCGCCACGGGATCGGCTTCGGAGGGGAGGGGGCGCATCAGGCGGCCTCCGGCTTGCCGAAGGCGCCGCAGAAGCCGTAGGTCTGCGTCAGGATCGCGGCCCCGCCGTCCTCGCTGCCTTCGTCGTCGCGGACGCGGACCCACCGCCACGCCATGCACCCGGAGGCGATGCAGTTGCAGTTCTCGACCCCGTAGTGTTCGGAGCCGGCCCGATTGGCCGTGGCGCACATGCCGCCGTCGCGGTTCGTCACGCCCGTTTGGCGAGCATGCGGGCACCACTTCGTGCGGGCCTGTTCTTCGGTCATCAGCATTGGGTGTCTCCCTTGGTCTCGGCTATCGCCCCGGTCCCGACGTGTCAGGGCCATTGCGAGAGCCGGCGGCGTGTGTGCCGCTGGCTGAGGGTCAGAAGTACGGGGTGAGAGCGACACCCATCCGGATCGCCGGGCCTGGGTGCTTGGCGGCCAGCCAATCAGCGGCTTCCGGCCCACCTTCCGCGATGTCATCGGCGAGGATCACGCCCTCGTCCCAATTCATGCGTGACGCCCGGTGAAGGTGTCTGGCCGCCCGCTCGCAGTCGCAGTGGGCGCGAAACACGCCGAAGTCTCCTTCCCAGATTTGGGCAATGGACCGGTACCGTTCGCCGGCCTCGATAGTGACCCCGCAGTGATCGCAGACGTGCTGCTTCTTGGCCTTCACGATGCGGTCGCTGAGAAGCTGGTCGTGCATCGCTGCCTCCTGTCGTGTGTCTGGTATGTCTGAGTGTCGGGTAGCCGGTGGCTTGTCGTGCCAGCCACCGGTAGAGGTCAGGCGGCTTCCTTGAGCTTTTCCAGGTGGCTCGACACTTCGTCCGGTTCGGCCATTCGCCACACCTGCACGCCGAACCCGCGAGCCAGACGGCGGAACTTCTCGGCGGTGGCGACGTGGAGCTTGCTCTTACCAAACTTCCGGCTGTCCGGCGTGACCCACTGGCGGGTGAAGAACACGCGCGTCGGGAAGCGGCCCGGCTTGTGGACGCTGACGACGGTCAGGATCATTTCGCCCATCGCGTCCGCCACCTCTTCAGCGTCGGGCGCCTCGAACGCCGGGACGTAGACAGCGCGCAGGCCGGGCTTCCATGTCAGCGACGTTCCGATGCCGTCCTCATCCATGGAGCGGTGGATGTCGCGGACGAAGGGGTAAGCGACGCTGAACACCGCACCCTCGGAAAGCTCTGCGCGCTCAGTCTGGCTCACGGCTATCTCCTATCGTGTTGTCTGTGTCTTCCCGGATATGATCCGGGAGGGAGGGGGTCAGGCGGCCATGGACAGCAGGTCTCTGGCGACCGCGACCGGATCGAAATCGACAAGGGCCTTCTCTTCGCCTCCCCACCGTGAGCAGATCCCCAGAGCCTCGCGGGCCTTCAGGTCGGCAATCTCCCGGTCCATGTCGCCGCCTGTCGCAAAGCGGTCGGCGCAGGCGTCAATCCAGTCGTCCTTGGTCATCACGCGCCCTCCGTGCCGGTGGCGATGGCGGGATGAGCGGGGAGCGGCTTGAAATGGCAGTTCGCGAGCCGCTCCACGTACGGCCAGCATCCCGGCTTCTGGAAGCACGCGAACAGTCCGCATGGCGTGTAGCCGATCACCATGCGTTCTCCGTACGAGCGCTCGGTGTCGCTGATGTCGCTGTTTGCCCCGGCGACCAGAACCATGGACCCAACGGGCGGATACCCATCAGGGGCCGCGGGCGCCGCCGTCACGCCCAGAAGCGCGTCGATCTGCTCCGGCGTCTCGGTGACGTAGATCGTTTCATCCAGCATGTTGACCACGCTTGCGGCCGGCGGAATGCGGTCCTGCTCGATTGCCGACCGGTATGTCGTGATGCAGGCCGGATTGAAGCGGATTTTCATTTTGTTCCCGGCGCTGGTCAGCGTGATGAAATGCGGCTTGCTGGTCATGGTGTCTTCCCCCGTGTGTCCTGCGCCCCTCTCCGAAGAGTTCCCGCGGCAGCCGACGCGCAGCGCCGCGGGAGAGTTTCGGATGGGAGGAAACGCAACCAAGAGCGCCATCCCTATTCGGGCTGGCTCCGTCACCTGTTCGGGCTGCCGGGTGGCTGTCTGAGCGGGTGGCGTGGAGACATACAAGCATTCTTGTAGGGAGGCGTCAACAAGAAAACTTGTGAGGATAAAATTTCTATCCTCGTCATACTCGCCGCGGTGGCGCTTGAAGACGGGCGCTCGCCCCGGTATGCCTCACCGAGAACGCCGCCACGTCACCGCTTTCACCAGGAGCGCCCCATGCCCCGCAGCCTCAGCGTGCTTTATTTCGCTTGTCACGAAACCTTAGAGTTTGATGATCTCAGGATGCTCACCAAGGCCGGACACAAAGTATTCAGTATAGGGTCGTTCGGCGACAAGAGCTGGAAGGACCAATCATTCCGTGGGGCAGGAGACGAACTGGAAAAAGCTTTCCACCAGAAGGAGCTTTTCGAGCAGTTCGAAAAGACGGGATGTTCCATCCGAGCGCGGAGCGTTACGGCGGAGTTCTGCAAGAACTTCGATGTCGTGATCGTCAATCACCATCCGATCTGGTTCACTTCGAACCGCGATGCGTTCGGCGATCTGCCGGTGGTCATGCGCACCATCGGCCAGTCCACCCAGGAGGTTGAGGAGGAGTACCGAGCGTTCCAGGACCGCGTGAAGATCGTCCGTTATTCCCAGACCGAGGCCGAGCGCCCCGGCTGGGCGAAGACTGACGCAGTGATCTACTTCGGCAAGTACCCCGGTGATTATCAGGCGTGGCGCGGCGGATCTGGCGGCCTGTCGTTCCACAATGCCTTCGCGCCGCGGAACGCCATTTCCTATCCGGACGTCGGCGGGTGGCAGCGGTTCAATGAGCGGGTCCAGAGCCGGCTGTTCGGAGCTTGGAACGAGGGCATCCCGAACTCAAGCGGCTTGGCGCCTCACGGTGACATGGCGCGGCTGCTGCAGGAGGCGTCCTACTACTTCTACATCTACACGCGCCCGCCGTCTTACACGCTGTCGGTTCTGGAGGCGATGATGGCCGGCACTCCGATCCTGGCCCCGTCCGACAAGTTCATACTGGACCAAGGGTGCCCGGTGGACGACGGCTGGGACCCGTCTCGTTACGAGGTGCCAGCCTTTCTGGACGATGGCGGCGGCGCTCTCTACGACACGATCGCCGACGCTGCGGATCTGGCCCGGGAAATCCAGGAAGACAGCGAAAAAGCGGCGGCGGTGTCGGCCGCCGCGCGCGCTAACGCGGTCATGCGCTTCGACGCCGAGAAAATCGGCGCGCAGTGGAACGAATTCCTTCTCTCGATCTGCTGATGGGCATCTCGGCGGAGGGGCGGCAAGCGGAGGCGCCTTCGGGCGCCCTTCGCGTTTCCTAGTCGCGCGCTGCTGCGCCGGTCTATCACTCCGCCGCGACGGCTACCTCACAGCAAGGGGCCTCCGACCTCGGCGTGGCCGCCCTGAAATACTCCATCACGTAGACCCGTACGGCGCTGGAAAAGCTGTCGATGTCCTGGGCATCCAGTTGACTGGCGAGGCGGGTGCACAGCTTGCTCACCGTCAGGCCTTCCCTCCGTGCGATCTCCGCCAGGGCATCCCAGAAGGCCGCCTCCAGCCGCATACTGGTGCGCTTTCCGGCGACACAGACGTTCTTGAGCATTTTCGAAGACATGGCTTCCCCGCCGCGTGTCTGGTTGCATCCATATGTGTGCACCGTCACGGAGCCGAAAAACATGTGATGGATCTCACATGAAAAGCGCGCCTTCATGCCGGGGGCGGCAAGGTCACAACGGAATTGCCGTCAGCCCGCAATCGCCCTGGCCGATCTGGCGTGCCCGCGTCTCGAAGTCTGCGCGCTCCTCGTCCTCGGGCTCCCTGACGACAAGGGCGTCCCGGCGCTCTGCGTGAGGGCTCCCCAGCAGCATGGCAGCAGCAACGGCGCGCGCCCGGCCCGCGTCCCGGGCCGAGACGGCCGCCCGACGCCGGGAGTCCTCCACGATGAAAAGGCGGCGAGGCTGCTGAACGGGCATGGCGAACTCCACAGTCTGTTCGCATTATGTTCCCGTTGGGCGGCGTCGGTGTCAAGCGCTCCTGTCCGTCGATATGCCACATCTAGCGCAACGCATGCGGCATCCTGCCGCACGCAAACCACATACGCCTGCAACCTTATGGAAACACAGAGGGTGGGGAGCGCTTCGCATATTCTTGTATGTTGCCAGTTCAGGACGGTTACGTGATTGAAATGAAAAAACTCTACCAAAGAGAGATCGTGAGTCTGTAGAGTTCAGTCCCGCCTTTGCCCAAAGGCGGAAGAGGTCGGAAAGGGTGGCTAGACCCAAACCGACCCCTCAGAGTCCCACCTCACCGGGTATTGCTGCGGCGCATAAGCGCTGTTGGCCTCAACTCACCGTCCGCGCCCTACCGGCGGGCATCGGTGACTGTTGCACGGGAGGAGACGCTTTGGGAACCCTTAATTACATACGGGAATATGTGCGTCGCAAGCCCTCACCGGGGTAGGCATACCCCTTTATGCAAATGGGCTGAAATTCCTATCGATGGGACTGCCGTCATCAGTTATGGACTGACTCGCGTCCTTATGGCACACTGTGTTCACTTTTCGTTCGGGAGGAAGCGTAATGGCCGGCGCTGAAGATCGGTTGGAGAGAGGAGAGCGCGAGAGCGGGGATGCCCGGCTTATGCGGATCTGGGGCCGTCTCAGCGAGCAGCAAAAGGGTCAAGCCCTGGAAGCGCTTGAGCAACTCACTTTGCCGGAGGGAACATCCGCTCCAGCATGTCGGCAACCGCATGCTTCTGCTCATCGCCCAGGCGGGCCTTTATAGCTTCGAGCCGCTGGTCAGCGCTTGACGTGATGCGGGCCGGCGGCGGCGGCTCCGGCTCCCCTTCGCCGCTTTCGAGCCACAGGACGGATACGCCCAATGCTGCCGCAATCCTCACGATGTGCTTGGTGCCCTGGTTCTCGCCGTTCTCTATCTGCCCGATGAGCTGCTGGGTAACGCCAACTTCTTTCGCAAGCTTGGCCTGCGAAAGCTTGCGCTCCGTCCGAATTTTGAGAACACGTTCACCGATCGACATGGGGCGGAGCCTACCAGCAACCTTGTGAGCATTCCCGACAAGACTTCTTGTTGACATGCCCACAAGAATGCTTGTATCGTCGGCGTCATGAAGCACGAAGCCACCCCCCTTGAGCATGCAGTCGGCCTCGCTGGAGGGCAGGCGGCGCTTGCTCGAAAACTCCGTGAGGCGCGCGGCCTGAACGTTCAGCAGGGTCATGTCTGGTACTGGCTGAACAAGTCCGGGAAACTGCCGCCGCAATACGCGGCGGATGTGGAAGCCGTTACAGGCGTGTCGAAGAACGATCTCCGCCCCGACGTCTTCGGGAGGGATGCGTGATGGAGACGCCGTGTGTCTATTTCATCCAGGTCCAGGAGCCTGACGGGATGGCTGGGCCGATCAAAATCGGATGCTCGGTTAACCCGAGCAGTCGCATCTCGGCGCTTTTCGGTTGGTGCCCTTACCCCCTGTCCATCATCGCCACAGCGCCGGGGTGCCGGGTCGCGGAAGGGTTCCTTCATAAGCGATTTGCGCAGCATCGTATTCATGGCGAATGGTTTCGTCCTGAGGAGTCGCTTGTGGCGTTTGCTCGCGGCCTGGGGATCGGGGGCACGCTTCCTGAGGACATACCGAACACGGTTGGATCGCAATCCGGCGCCGCGAATCCAAGCCACTCCATCCTGACTGCAGCCCTGAGGCGAGCCGGGATGTCGGTGCGGGATCTTGCCGCGGGCATGGGGGTTCCGGAGCCGACGGTAATCCATTGGGCCCACCGCCTCCCCGAGCACCGGGCCGTACAGGTTGCCGAGCATCTGACCTCCATCGGCATCCCGACGTCTCCGCTCGACTTGTTCGAGCGCTTTCCCAAAGCCAACGCATAGGAGCCGCAGCCATGGCTGACCACGCCTGCCTGCTCGCCGCTTCGCGCCAAGACCCGATGGGCGGGCAAAGCTCCGCCCATTCTACCATGGCCCCAGCCTACCGGCCCGTCCGTGAGCGTGTCATTCGCGCATGCGGTCGGACTCCCTCCCCCTGGCGGAGTGGCCGTTACCACTTCGGCGCGACGGCTCGCATCGCCGCAACGACCGGCCTCATGCTGGGGAGTCTCTTCCTTCTCACGTCGGCCCTGACCCGCTTCGTTTGGGCCGCGCTCGGGCTCTGAGCCCAACCCGCCGCGCTCCAACCGGAGCGCGAACGCAAGAACGCCGGCCCAGGATTGCACCCCGCGGGCCGGCGTCCAGACTGAAAGGCAGAAACCATGCAGATCAGTGCCAATCAGCAAGCCGGAGAATGCCATGGGATGGCGCCCCCGGTCCAGCCCGCCGAAGGTTCCGCGGCCCTGACGGGCCTCGTCGCCCAAGTCGCGCGGCTGGTCGCGTGCGGCCATCCCGACAAGGAGATCGCGACCACGCTGAAGGTCCCCAACCAGTCCGTGAAGAATGCCGTACGGGCGGCCAAGCGAGTTCTCGGCGTTCAGGGCAGGGCACAGTTCGCGACCGTTTTGAAGATCCGCAGCGCCGATGCCCAGGCCTTCCCTCTCTCGCCGCGCCATGAGTCGGTGCTGGCCCTGTTTTCCGACGGCAAGAGGAACAAGGAAATCGGCCGAGCGCTCAGCATCTCTGCCGAGACCGTTCGCTCGCACATGTCCGAGATATTCCGCCGGACCGGCTCGAAGAACCGCGTCCAGGCCGCGGTCTGGTGGCGCTCCCGCGCGACCCAGGCCGGTGCCGCCACCTCCCCGCAGATGGAGGCGTGACATGGGTCCGTCACTCACCCACAGCGCTCCGCAGGCCGCCCAGGTCTCCGGGTGCCTGCCCGGAGAACACGCGGGCCTCAATGGCGCCAGCGGCGGCGCGCAGAAACGCTGCCCTGGCCGGCGTGACCGCCTCGACCTCGGCGGCGCGGATGCGGATCAGCGTCGCCAGGATCAGGGCGTCGACGGGGTTTTGGATCGGATCGTTCGTGTTCATGGCGTCTATGCTGCACACGCACACGTTGACCGGTCCACCGGAAAGCCCCGACAGATCATGTCGTTACGCCGACAGAAGATGTCGGAGGAGCAGGACGAGGCCGCTCGGAAAATGTCGAGCGACCTGAAGCGCTACTTCGTGACCAAACACGGAGGAGCCTGCGTCGCGGCGAAGGTCGGCGCCGACTATGGCGTGTCCACGCGCACCGCCGAGCGCTGGATCAGCGACCTTCCACCCGCCCGGACCCTGGCCGTCATGCGCGAGAGGGAAGGCGAGCGGTTCCGTCGCGTGCTGGCTGGTGCTGACGTCGGTGTCCTGCGCTTCCGCCGGCCGCGCGGCTCCGACGTGCAGGGGGTGGCGTGATGGCTCTCAGCAAAGCCCGCCGCGAACAAAGCGCAGCCCTGCAGGCCATGATTGCCCCGCTCCATGCGCAGGGCCTGACGAGCGCCGAGATCGGGAAGCGGATCGGGACATCCTCCAGGACCGTCGGCAATCACCTTGCCCTCATGGGCCTGAAGGGAAACGGATCCGCGCTCCGCATCCCCAAGACGCTTCGCCGATCCCTGGCCGTCGTTCAGCCCCGGCAGGAGGAAGACGACGCGCCACCCGGCCCGGAGTGGATCATGTCTCGAGCGGAGATCGTCGCCAAGGAGCAGGCCAAGAAACACCTGATCCGCGCCATGGGCGACCGTCCGACCGAGGCCCAGACGCGCCAGCTTTTCGAAGTCTCCCATCGCCTCGACCTGGACCGACGCGCCCGCTCCGCCCTGCGGAGGATTTCGCAATGACCCGTTGCGCCGTGATCGAAATGCCCGCCCCGCCGAGCGCCAACAACCTGTTCAAGAACGTGCGTGGCGGTCGCGTGCCGACCCCCGCTTACGACGCTTGGAAGCAGGCTGCCGTCTGGAAGGTCAAGGCACAGCGTCACGAACCTATCCACGGCCCGGTGACTATCCTGGTCGAGCACGGCAAGCGCGCCGGGCGCGTCGACACCGACAATCTGTTCAAGGCCCCGCTCGACCTCCTGGTGAAGCTGGGCCTCATCGAAGACGACAACGCCAACATCGTGGCCGAGCTGACCGGGCGCCCCAACGTGCCGGGCCTGACGGGCTGCCGTGTCACGATCACGCAGAAGGAAACCCCGTGATGACCATCACCGCGAAGAGGCCCAGGGCGGCCCGCGAGACCAACTCGACGCCCGTCGCCCGCCTGACCATCGATTCCCCCGTCCTGCTGCGCGCCGTAAAGGCGGTCTCGCTCGTCGTGGCCCGCAGCAACACCATCCCGATCCTGTCCAACGTCGCGATCAAAGCCGACCCCGCCGGCACCGTGCGCCTCTGGGCGACCGATCAAGACATCGCGATCCTGCGCACGACCCCCGCCGACGTGCCGGCGGCGTTCGGAACCACCGTCGGAGCCAAGACGCTCGCCGCAGTGCTTGACGCCATCTCGCCCGGACCGGTGACGCTGGAGCCGAACGGCGCGGCCATGCGGGTCGCCATCACCGCCGAGGATGTGACAGGCGAGGTGTTCGCGCTCCCCATCGAGGACATGCCCGACGCTCCGGCCGTCCAGACCGACAAGCCGTTCCAGATGCCGGCCGGCGACCTGCTTCGGCTGTTCGAGTCCGTCAAGCACTGCATCAGCACCGAGGAAACCCGCTACTACCTGAACGGCATCTTCCTGCGGCGCCACGGTGGCACTCTGCGCGCCGTCGCCACCGACGGCCACCGGATGGGCATCGCCAGCATCGCGTCGCCCGTGGACGGCGATCACAAGGACCTGGACTCCGGGGTCATCATCCCGCGATCGGCGGTCGGCATGGTCCTGCGGCTGCTGGCCGTCCTGCCGGAAGCGGCGCCGGTCACGCTGACCATTCCGAACGGGCCGGACAAAGCCGCGCGCATGGCCTTCTCCTGGGAGCACGGCGGCGAGACGACGGAGATCGTCACCCGGCTCGTGGACGGCACCTATCCCGACTACGAGCGTGTCATCCCGAAGGACACGACGAAGGCCTTCACGGTCTACCGGGCCATGCTGCGCCGGGCGCTGAAGACGGTCGGGCCGGCGCTGACCTGCGACAGCAAGGGCGTGAAGCTCACGCTGAACAAGGCGTCCCTGCAGGTCTCCGCCTCCTCCCCGCAGTTGGGCAGCCTGTCCACCCGCGTCACGGTCGCCAGCACCGACGTCGGCGAGATCGGCTTCAACGCCCGCTACGTGGCCGAGATGCTGGACGCCTTCGACGGCGAAGCGGTGACGTTCCGCTTCGAAGACGGCGCCATGCCCTGTGTGGTGGAGCCGGCGGACGATGGGCGCCCGAGCGAGCAGCAGGACCGCGTATCGCTGCGCCAAGTCCTCATGCCGATGCGCGTTTGAAGGAGGCCGACATGAGCAAGATCGGCCACAACAAGCCGCCGTCCGACGCGAGCGACGTCGGCGGCGGAAAGCTCGGTCGGGGAAAATGGCTCCGCGTGCGGAAGCCGCTGTCGCAGCGCTTCGCCGAGAAGGTCTCCGTCAATCCGATCACCGGGTGCCATGACTGGACCGGCTGCATCAGCAGTGGATACGGCCAGATCAGCAGCGAGGATTCGAAGCCGGTTCTGGCGCATCGAGTGGCCTACGAAATGGCCTATGGGCCGATCCCGGAAGGCCTGCACATCGATCATCTCTGCCGCAATCGACGCTGCGTCAACCCCGAGCATTTGGAAGCTGTGACCGTCCTGGAAAACACCTTGCGCGGCGCGCTTGGGATCGTAACCCGAGCAAAGGCGTCACTCCAAACCCACTGCAAGCGCGGACACCCATTCTCTCCGGAGAATACCGGCATCGACCATCGCGGGCATCGATTTTGTCGCGCCTGCCAGTCCGATGCCATCCGCCGCCATCAGAAACAAAACCACGCGCACCGCATGGAAATGCAACGCACCCGGCGCGCTGAACAGAGGGCCGCACGATGAGTGATGTCGGTGGAATAGCTGCTGATCGCCTGAAATCCTTCGTCTTCCGCATCGAGAAGCTGGAAGAAGAAAAGAAGGGGCTAACCGACGATATTCGCGAAGTCTACGCAGAAAGCAAAAGCGCGGGGTTTGACAATAAAATTCTTCGCCAAATCATTCGTCTTCGCAAGATGGATAAGGCGGACCTGCAAGAGCAAGACGCGATACTTGAGTTGTATCGCGAAGCGCTCGGGATGACGTCATGAGCGCCGCCGCCCACTGGCTTTCCCTCCGCCGCGCGCTGGTGCATGCCCGCGCCGCGAAGGGGCTCCATCAGGAAGCCGTCGCCAAGGATCTGCGCTGCACCCGGCAAGCGCTGTCCGCCTGGGAGAAGGGCGTCAATTTCCCGCCCGCCGACAAGCTGTTCGCCTGGGCCGCGCTCGTCGGCGTCCGCATCACCCACGAACACCTCTCGCAAAGCGCAATGGACGATTGCGCGAAGGAGGCCGCATGAGCAAGGCACGCCTCGCGTCCGACCTGGAGCACGCCGTCCTTCTCGGCGTCGCCCAGCACAAGATGTACCGGGAGATCGCCGAGTCCCACGGGGTCACGAAAGAGGAGGTTCGGGCTTGCGCCGCCAAGCTGGCCGCGCGCCTCGGCTGCTCGACCAAGCTCGACCTGATGGAGCGGGCGCAGGCTCTCGGCTATGGCGGGCGCTTCACTGAGCCTGCGGCCGGAGAGCGGTCGCGGCCGGCATTCACGGGGATGCCCGCGCATCAATCCCAGGTACTCGAAGCCCTCGTGAAAAACGCGGAGGCCAATGGGGCCGTCCCGATGACCTACCGGGAGCTGACGGAGGCTTCGGGCCTTTCGGACCCCCGCACCACCTCCGATGCGGTCCATGGGCTTGCTCGGCGTGGCTTGGTCAAGCGGCAGCCGCACTGTCCGCGCTCGCTCCACCTCGTGGTCGCCAAGCTCAACCCTCTGCGCTCCGTGGCGGTGCCAGCATGACCCCCGCCATGCTCTCCCTGCTCCGCGCTACGCCGGGCCAACGCGACGTGCAGGGCGCCCGCCTGCCCAGCATCGCCGAGCGCGCCGGCCTCGACCTGCCCGAGGCCAAGGCCGTCATGCAGGCGCTTACCGGCGGCGGCTTCGTCAATCAGCAGCGCGTGCCGCGCGACTTCCTCTATTTCCGCACGCCCGAGGGCGACGCGGCTGCGGCGGGAGGGGTGTGATGAAGCCCCTCTTCTGCGACTGGTGGCGCACCCAGCGTGAGCTTAGCGCCACCTACGCCGCCTACTACGCAATCGGTCGGGCGGTCATCGCCGGTACCTGTCCCCGATCTGCCGCACTGGAGGCACTGAATGGTTGAGCGCGTCGAGATTGGCGATGCCGTGCTGTATTGCGGGGATTGCCGGGAAATCCTGCCGACGCTGAGCGGGGTTGATGCGGTTGTCACCGACCCGCCGTACGGCATTTTGAACCTTGAAGGCGAGGGGTCAACGCCTGCCGTAAGGAAGTCGCCGCGCCAGCAGGGCTCCGGAAAGCTGAAGGGGCGGCTGCTGAACACCTCTGACGTGAAATGGGACATCGCCCCATCAGACGAGGTGTTCGACCTGATCCGCCGGGTGTCGCGAGACCAGATCATTTGGGGGGGGAATTACTTCAACCTCCCGCCCGCTCGCGCCGTTCTGGTATGGGACAAGGAGCAGCCGTGGGAGAATTTCTCTCAGGTTGAGGTGGCGTGGTCATCGCTCAACAGGCCGGCGGCAATCTTTCGTGAGAGCGCAACGCGCGGCACGCCAAACAAACAGCACCCGACGCAAAAGCCCCTTTCGCTAATGCTGTGGTGCCTTGGCCTTCTGCCGTCCGTGGGCTCGGTGATCGACCCGTACATGGGTTCCGGAACCACTGGCGTTGCGTGCGCCAAGCGTGGCGTGTCGTTCGTCGGCATCGAGCGAGATGCCCGCTACTTCGGCATCGCCTGCCGCCGCATCGAAGAAGCCTACAAGCAAGCTGACCTCTTCGTCCCTGCGCCTGCGGCTAAGCCCGTCCAGACGGCCCTCTTCTGCGGGGAGACCGCCCCATGACCCCCGCCACCGCATCGGCCATGGCCGAGAACGCGCGCCTGATGCGCGAGCACGGCGACGATCTGCCCAAGCGGCCGGACCTCTGGAAGCGCTACCAGACCAACCGGGCGACGATCCAGCGGGCCGAGCAGGAGCAGGCCAGGAAGAAGGGGGTGCGGCGATGACGACTCCCTCCTGGCCATTCGGCGACCTGCAGCGCGGGGCATACGGCGTCATCCTTGCCGACCCGCCCTGGAAGTTCCGAACGTGGTCGGCGAAGGGCGACGGGAAGCCCTGTCCCTATCCGACCATGAGCATCGGCGAAATCGCCGCGCTCCCCGTCGCCGATCTGGCCGCTCGCGACTGCCTGCTGGTGATGTGGACGACAGCGCCTTTCCTGGCCCTCTCGCTGGATGTGCTGCGGGCCTGGGGCTTCCGGTACAGCACGGCGGGGAGCTGGGCGAAGCTGGACGGCGAGGGACAGCCGGCCAAGGGTACCGGCTACTACTGGCGCTCCAGCTCCGAACCGTGGCTCGTCGGCGTCAAGGGTCAGCCCGGCCGTGTCCGAGGGGTGGCTATCCCGAACAGCATCATCGCCGAGCGCCGGGAGCACTCCCGCAAGCCCGACCGGCTGCACGCCGATCTGGAGCGCATGTATCCGGCGGCACGCAAGTGCGAGCTGTTCGCCAGGGCGGCGCGCGAGGGCTGGGACGCCTGGGGGAATGAGGTCGGGAAGTTCGCCGCCGCCCCGGCCCCGACCTTGCCGCTCGTCGCCGCGGAGTGACCGGCCATGCCCACAACCTCTCTCCAGGGACACGCCATGAGCGCCACCATCCGCACCATGCTTCGCGGCGACGTGCCAGCGGTCATCGAGATCCTGCGCGACTGCCACCGCCAGCCCGGCGGCGCGATCCCCCAGCGCTACGCGACCGACCTGCGGGACGTGCTGTTCGATAGCCTGGCCGGCATCACCCTGCACGTGCCCCAGGTGATCGTCGCCACCGTCGGCGAGGAAGCCCGCGTCGTCGGCGCCATCGCCTTCCGCCGGTCCTTCATCTCCGCTGCCGGCTGGGACATCGCCTATTGGGGCGTCGCCCCGCAGTTCCAGGCCGCAGGAATCGGCGGGCGCCTGCTCGACGCGGCGCTGCGTCACGTCCAGAACCGGGCCGAGCCAGATCACTTCGTCATGGCCCGCACCGGCCGCCCGGACGTCTTCGAGCGGCGGGGGTTCCAGGCCGTCACCGCGGCGCCGAACGCCCTCATGCTGGCGTGGGTTCGGGACCTGCGGGCGGCTGGGCTGGCGCAGGCGGCGGAGTAGGGGGCATGGCCTACCAACGCGACGCGGCGCACGACATCGCCCTGGAACACTGCCTGTGGGCGAAGTTCCAAGGCCTGTCGCCGCGCACCGTGATCCGCTCTGTCGGCGCCCCGGTCCTGACCCGCGAGGCCCCGCAGTGGGGCGACGCGCTCAGCAGCGTCCGGGCCGCGCTGTTCCTGATGCGGCATGAAGAGAGGGCCATTTGATCCATGGGCAAAGTCCGGCGCGTCGACCTGTCCCCCGACGAATGGCTTGTGGGCGCGGCAACGCTGCGGCCGGACGAGCGCGGCTGCTACATCACCGTCTGCTGTCTGATCTACAGCTACGGCGGCCCGATCGACGACGATGATCGGGACCTCGCGAAGCTGTGCAACACGACGATTGAGAAGTGGCGCCGCATCCGCGCATCGCTGCTCGCGCGCCGCAAACTGTTCCTCAGAGACGGGAAGCTGAGCAACCGTCGGTGCGAAACTGAAATTGCTCGCGCCGCCTCCCGGCCGCCTCTGGAAGAGTGGCGGCAAATCCGGGCGGTCGTCTTCGAGCGTGACAACTACACCTGCCGGTACTGCGGGAAGAGGGGCGGACCGCTTGAGTGCGACCACGTTATCCCCGCCTCCGTTGGCGGGGCGGCGACCGAAGAGAACCTCGTCACAGCGTGCCGTCCCTGCAATCGAGCAAAGGGCGCCAGGACACCGGAACAATGGGGGGTGGCATGAGCAAGGCGCCTTCTATGCCGGTGTTCACCGATGCTCTGCTCGGGGACACCACGCACCTCTCTACGGAGGAGTTCGGCGCCTATTGCCTCATCCTGTTCGTGACGTGGCGCAACAACGCGGACCCCTTCCCGGATGATCCGGTGCGGATGGCGCGCATCTGCCGCGTTTCGGTCAAGCGGTGGACGGAGCGTCTGCGGCCGATCCTTGCCAGTTTTTTCGACCTGTCGGAAGGGACGTGGCGGCAGCATCGGCTCGAAAAAGAGTGGCGGTATGTGCAAAAAGTGTCGGCCGTTCGCAGCAAGTCCGGGAAGCTCGGCGCTGAGGCTAAGTCGCTGAAAAACAACAATACCGCTCAAGCAAATGCATCAGCGGAGCTTAAGCAAAACGCAAGCACCCACACCCACACCCATACAGTACTTACCTCAATAGCTGACGCTATTGAGGACTCCCTCAAATCGGCCCCCCTGGGCCATGACCCGAGTGCGGATGAGGCGAGCCTGCGGACTGGTGATCCGCAGACGACGGACGGGCAGGTCGACGACGACTCCCGGTCCATCCCGGAGCCACAGAGCCAAGACCCGAATGCATCGTTCGGCGAGTGGTGGCAGCACGTCCCGCACAAGGTGAGCAAGGGGCACGCCGAGAAGGCCTATCGGTCGGCGGTCAAGGGCGGGGCGACCCCTGCCGACCTGCTGACCGGAATCCAGCGGTACGCCCGGCAGGTCGCCGGGAACGACCCCCGGTACATCAAGCATCCATCCACGTGGCTGAACGGCAAGTGCTGGCTCGACGAGCCGCCCCCGCCCGCCATGCAATCGCCGAAAGGATTCGATCATGACCAACGTGACCAGTCTCGTGTCAGCGCTGCCCGCCAGCGCCCCGACAGCCTGTTCGCCGGCATCTTGGAGCGAGACCTTGCGGGCCGCGCTTGAGCCCCCGGAGGAGGGTGTCTTGATCGACGGCGTGTACGTGCTCCGGCCCGGCGCCTGGAAGCCGCCCGCGATCGTGGCGCCCGATGTGCGGCGCGAAGCAGCCGATGCCTTGGCCGCGCTCCGCTCCGGAACCGCCCCGGTGTCGCACGACGACGCCAAGCGGTGGGTTGCCCATCTCGCCAACCGGTGCAACGGCAGCCAGCTCCCGCCGGAAACCAAGCTGATGGGCGCCGTCTCCGACATCCTGAACAACGGCTACCCGTCAGCCCTGTTCACCGACCCGGCCGTTTTCGACCGCGTGGCCCGCAAGTTCCGGTTCTGGCCGGGCTGGGCGGAGCTGTCCGAAGCGCTCGACGCCGAGCGGACGCGGCTGCGCGATGCATGGGGGCGGCTGTCCGTGCTCGCGAAGGGCGGGGCGCCAGCGCCGCAGCGTCGACGGCCGCAGCCGGAGGATGACCGGGACGCCGGCCCGCGCGTCATGAGCGAGACCACGGAAAAGCTGATGGCGGATTTCTGGGCGCGGAACGGCGGGAAGCCGGCGCAGCGGAACATGGGCGCGCCGGCCGTGATGAACCGCGGGGAGGGGTGAGGGATGAAAGCGCTGAAGCTGATTGGCCGGTGGCTTGGCCCCGAGAGCCCGTTGGGGCCGGCTGTGTCTGGTGTGGTGGTTTCGTTCCTACTTTTCCTCGCTGCCGTTCCGGCCATTCGGTTCGGCCTGTGGTGGCTTTCCGTGTGGGGGCTGTGACGATGGATGACCCGACGCCGCACCAGATCAGCAAATATCAGAAACGGAAGCTGAAGAAGCTCGCCAAGAAAAAGAAGGATGCCGACGCTGCAGCGAAGCTGGCCGTTGGATATATCCGCACGGAAAGCGAAAGCTCGCCCCCGAATTATGCCGAACAAGAGGCCGGAATACGAAAATTCTGTGCCGATAACGACGTCAGCCTCGTCAAAATCTTTTCGGACGTGTGCGACGGGAGGGGCAACCCTTCCCAGCGGCCGGGGTACTCGCGGATGCGGGAGGCTCTGGTGAGCAACGCCGCCGGAAATGTCGTCGTGCTGAGGGCTGATCGGATTTCGGAGCGGATGCCCTGGGCCATGGCGTCGGCCGCCATGCTGCGGGATGAGGGCGGCGCCTTCGTGCGCTCCATCGAGCACGGGATCGTCACGAAATCCATCGAAACGGACATGGAGTTCGGCTTCGCCGCGAGCGCTTCGACATGGGCGCCCAAAGGCGAAATCGAAAATGTTGAATGAATTCGTCGAAGCGCGCCGCGCCGTTCAATTGCCGCGGAGCCGTGGAAAGGCGCTTTTGGACTTCGGGGGATAAAATGCGTCACGATTACTTGAAAGAAGCGCGGGGAGTATTGCGCGTAAAGGGCCGCTCGGATCGTCTGGTTTCGACCGACCCCACCTTACCGCCCCATGCCTGGAAAGGCGCCCCTCCCTTCCACTCGTTACCAGCCGAGGTGTGACCATGGCCGCTTACGGCTACATCCGGGTCTCGACAGACGAGCAAGCCCTTGAAGGTCAAAGCCTTGACGGGCAGGAGCGCACCATCCGCTCCCTCTGCGAGAAGAGCGGCGCGCCGCTGGCCCGGCTGTTCGTGGATGCCGGCGTGTCGGCGAAAATCCCGCTGCGCGACCGTCCGCAGGGCGGGGCGCTGCTGGCGGCGCTGAAATCCGGCGACAAAGTATTCGCAACAAAACTCGACCGCCTGTTTCGATCCGACACGGATTTCTGCGTGACTGTGGACGATCTGGCGGAGCGCGGCGTGGATGTGGCGCTCAGCGACGGCACGCCGGACCCGACCAAGGGCGGCATGGCGCGCATCCTGGCCCTGGTCATGGCGGGGTTCGCCCGGTTCGAGCGCGAGATGATCGGGGTCCGCACCCAGGCCGGCATGGACGAGCTGAAAGCCAAGGGCCGGTACCAAGGCGGCAACCCGCCGTTCGGATTCCGCCGGGAGGGCGACGCGCTGGTCCCCATCCCCGGTTTCGACGCGATCAAGGGGCGCATCGTGGAACTGGCTTCCGCCGGCACGTCGCTGCGCCGGATCGCCGACACGGTTTCCGCCGAGTACGGCATCAAGGTCACTCACCCGACCGTGAGCGCCTTCCTGAAAGACCGCGCCGCCGAAGGAGACGCCGCATGACCAAGCCCCCGAAAACCTGCGACATGGACCTGCGGCTGGCTGTCACCGCGGCGCTGCTGTCCGCCGGCACGCCGCGTGACGCCATCCGCCACGAGATCACGCTGGACAGCTCGTCCAGCGACGGGCGGGCTGACATGGTTGTCGCACTGGACCGCGCGCTGATCGGGATCGAGCTGAAGTCGGGCAAGGACACGCTGGCCCGCCTGCCCGAGCAGCGCGAGCGGTATGGCGCCCGGTTCGACAAGCTGGTTCTGGTGCTGGACGTGCTGCACGAGCCCGCCGATTACGCCGCATGCTGGGCGTTGGGGTTCGACGCCGTGCGCACCTTCGACGGCGGAACCCTCAGGGAGTCCGCCGTTCACTTTGGGGCGTCCGCCCCGTGGGAGCCTGAAACCTACCGCGATAGCCGTCGCTTCGGCGCCGGGGAGCGCATGGCCCCGCACGCCATGCTGTCCATGCTGTGGGCGGACGAAGCCCTGCGCCTCTCCGCCGATCTTGTCCAGGCCGGCATCATCCCGGCTTCGAGTGGCGACCAGCGGTACCGGGTCATCCCGCACGCTGCCGAGCACGCCAGCATCGGCCAGCTTCGCCCCCGGATCGCCGCCGCCCTCCGCTCCCGCCGGCTGAACCGGTGGGAGGAAGCCTTCTGGACCAACTTCGACGCCCTGACCAAGGAGGCCGCATGAACGCCATCGCCATCACCCCCGCGGCCACCCCGGTGCCGATTGACGCCACGCCGGTCGACCAGCGCAAGCCCGCCACCGTCTGGGACATGCTGGTCTGGGCCTACGGGTCGCAGCGCGCCGACCGGCTCGGGCTCGGGCGCAGCCACGGTTCCAGGTTCCTGTGGGCGGAATACCTGTCCAGCCTGGACGGCGACATTCCGGCGGCCATCCACCGCGACGCCGCTGCGGCCCACCGGATCGTGATCGGCATCCTCGACCCGGAGATTGCCCGGCTGGTCATCGAGGCGGCGCGGACCGGCGAGGAGCCGGAACGCCCGACCGCTCAGCCGGAGGTGCGGGCAATGCCGAACATGGACCGCGGCGCCGGGGGAGCGATGCACGCCGTCCGCGGCGAGTGGGTCACGGTCCCGGAAATCCTGCTGACCCGCGCCGAGGCCGCCAAGCTGGCCGAGACGGAGGACCACGGCGAGATCGAGCGCTGGGCGACAAAGGACCGGACCCACAAGTGGAAATACCGGATCGACCTGCGCCCGCGCCGCCGGCTGCGTCGAAAACAGCGCGTGGTGTGCGCTACCACCGGGGCGCCGCTGGACACGAATTCGGGCTGGGCGACCGGCGACCGCCTCTGGTCCCCTTACTGCCCAGTCGAGTACTGGCCCGATCCGGCGTATCTGGACATGCTGCGCGCCATCGTGGACCGGTTCGAGGCCGCTTACGCCGAGCTGGAGGAGGCGTTTTTGCAGGTCCCGTTCCGGTCCCGGCGAATCATCCGCGACGAGCGGTACCCCATCGGCAAAACCTAACCCTTTATCGCGAAAAAAGGATTTGACCCCTGGGAGGGTCGGGTGTAGGGTCGCAGTTAATCGCCGAAATCCGACCGCAGAAACCTCGCTGGGCACGTCCCAAGCGGGGTTTTTCGCGTTCGGGGCGATCGCAACCATTCCCGAGATCCGCAGGCGCGCAGCACCGTCCTGGTCCCGCCAGAATGCACGATGACGCCGCGCGGCGTCGCCTGCGGCCCTACACATCGCCTTGGGCCCGTCATCCGGCCCCGCTGGAGACTGTCATGCCCTTAGACGCCGGACCGGACTGGTTAGCGCAGGTAACGTCAGGTGCCGTTGCCGTGGCTTCCAGCTTTGTGGGGCGCATGATGGTTCACGCAGGGCAGGTCCAGTTGGGACGCCGGAAATTCTGGTCCAAGGAGCTTGGGCTGGAGACCGTCACCGCCGTTGGCATGGGGCTGGTGCTCGACGCCATGGCCGGGCATCTCGGCATCGACGGGCAGGTCCGCGTCGGCTTCGTGGTGGCGGGCTCGTACATCGGGCCGCGGATCATCGAGGCCGTGTGGCAGACGGTGCAGAGCCGGCTGCCGCGGGCTCGGGCGGACTGACCAGAAAGCAATTCACAATTGCGCATTCAGGAGGTTGGGCATGAAGCGACTGCTGATCGGCGCCGGGCTTGGCGCCGTGATGGCGCTTGGCTTGGCGTCCGCCGCTGTCGCCCCGACCGAACGGGCGGTGATCCGCACCGAGCAGCACGACGTTTCCCGGCTGGAGCGCAAGGTTGACCGCCTGCGCCGCCGCCTTCGCGACCCGCTGCGAACCGCCTCGAAGGAAATGGCGCGCCGAGTTCGGCAGATCGCCGACGGTGCGCTGCGACCCGCCAACGGGCTGATGGGGACGAGATGACGAAGCGCTGCAACGAGACCTGCATGACGGACGGCCGGTGCACATGCGCCCCGCGCCGCGTCGTGACCGAGGGACTGGACGCGAGCGGCGAGCCGTTCGTGGCCGTTGACGGGACGCGGGTCCATGCGCGTCACGAGCTGGTGGAGGATGGGGCGGGACGGCTGTCGCTCAGCATCATCCCGGCCGATTGGGTCGGGCGCGTGCTGGTCGAACAACCGGACGAACCAGCATGAAGCCGCTGAGCCAAAGCCTCGCCGACGCGGTGCGGATCATCGAGGCGCTGATCGAGCGGCAGGAGGACGGGCGCCATGGAACTGGGGATCGCGCGGACGCTGCGCAACGCGGTCGCGGGTGAGAGGTCTTGCCCGCCTGGCCCACGGCGACGCTCGGCCGTCGACATGCAATGGGAAGCGCGGCGCGCCCAAGAAGCGGCCTCGAACGCGCGGCGGCTGGCCGACTATCTCGCCAGACGGGCGGCTTTGAAACTGGAGTGACGCCATGGCGCGAAAGCCGAAGGGCGAAGTGATCCGCCTCGGCGGCCTGAAGCGCCCCATGCCGCCGGCCGACCTGTGCGAGCCGCTTCCGCCGTGGCGCTTCGTCCCGGCGGTCGACCTGACGGAATGGCTCATGGCCGTCTTCGTCTCGGAAACCGGGCTTCTCGCCAACCCCGAACACGCGCACCTCCGGCAGGCCAACATCGCCTGCCTCTGGGCGAACCGGCCGCTCGTCGTGAAGATGAACCGGGCTGTCGCCATGGCGGAGATGCCGCAGCCACGCGGCAACGCCTGGACCGCCGGGCGCGCGGAACAGCAGCTTGAGGACTGGTTCGGCTACGAGCCGGACTTCCTGTTGACCTTCGACGCGGTGTGGTGGGTCGAGGCGGACGACGCTTCGGCCTGCGCGACCGTGGAACATGAACTCTTCCACTGCGGGCAGCAGCGCGACGTGTTCGGCGCTCCGAAGTTTGGACAGGACGGACGGCCGACATTCGGCATCCGAGGCCACGACGTCGAGGAATTCGTGGGGGTGGTTCAGCGCTACGGCGTGGGCCACGCTGCGGGCCGTACGGTCGATCTGGTGCGGGCCGCGAACTCGGCCCCGACGATTGCCCCGGCGCTCATTGGGGCGGCTTGTGGGACGTGTTGCCGGAAGATGGCGTAGTCTGGACCGCTATGGACGGGATTGATTGACATGGCAGTCCTGAAACCAGAGGTGAAAGCCTTCATCGTTCAGGCCGTCGCCTGCTTCGATCCACCGTCCACCGTGGTCGAGTCGGTCAAAACGGGATTCGGCGTTGTCGTGTCTCGGCAGCAGGTCGAGGCGCACGACCCCACGAAGGTCTCGGGCCGCGGGTTGGCCGAGCGCTGGAAGGAGCTTTTCGAGGAGACCCGCAAGGCCTTCCTCGAAGACACATCCGCCATCGGCATCAGCCACAAGGCGGTGCGGCTGCGGGCGCTGAACCGGATGGCTGCGAAGGCTGAGGGCATGGGGAACATGGCCTTGGCCGCGCAGCTCATGGAGCAGGCCGCGAAGGAGTGCGGCGACGCCTTCACGAACAAGGTGCGGAAGGAGTTGAGCGGGCCGGGCGGTGCGCCGATCCCAGTCGCAAACCTGTCCGTCGACGAGTGGAAGGGCATCGCCCGCGAGGTGGCCGACGAGGTTTGACCATGCTGGACATGACGCCGGAGAAGAGGTTCGCCGCGGTCCAGCTCGCGCGCGAGGATCTGTACTTCTTCAGCCGGTGGATGTTCCTCCAGCGCAAGGGCTTCAAGTGGCAGCGGGCCAAGCATCACGCGGCCATCTGCGCGGCCCTGACGAAGGTGTTCCGCGGGGGAAGCCGGCGGCTGATTCTGAACCTGCCGCCGCGCTACTCCAAGACGGAGATCGTCAAGAACTTCATCGGCTGGGGGCTCGGGCACCATCCGGACAGCGAG
The DNA here is from genome assembly GCF_003119195.2 of Azospirillum baldaniorum. NCBI lineage: Bacteria > Pseudomonadati > Pseudomonadota > Alphaproteobacteria > Rhodospirillales > Azospirillaceae > Azospirillum > Azospirillum baldaniorum. Next base: position 770,586 of record NZ_CP022255.1, read on the forward strand.
TTCATCTACACGTCCTACTCGGGCCGGCTGGCGTCGGCCAGTTCATGGGACGTGCGCGGCATGGCGCAGCACCCGGCTTACGGCGAGGTCTTCCCTTCGCTGGCGCTGCGGGACGACAGCCAAGCCAAGGACGAGTGGCGGACCACGGAAGGCGGCATCGTCTACGCGGTCGGCGCGGGTGGCACGATCACCGGCTATGGCGCCGGCAAGATGCGGCCCGGCTTCGGCGGGGCCATCCTCATTGACGACCCGCACAAGGCCGACGAGGCCCGTTCGGACGTCATGCGGCAGAACGTCATCGACTGGTTCCAGAACACGCTTGAAACCCGCGTCAACGGGCCGGACACGCCGATCATCCTCATCATGCAGCGCTTGCACGAGGGGGACTTGGCCGGCTGGCTCCTGAATGGGGGGAACGGCGAGCGATGGGACCATGTGTGCCTGAAGGCGCTGCAGGACGACGGCACCGCCCTGTGGCCCGAGAAACACGACGTCGCCGAGCTGCGCCGGATGCGGGCCGCGAAGCCCTACACCTTCGCGGGCCAGTACCAACAGCAGCCGGCGCCGCCCGAAGGCAACATCTTCAAGCCGGACTCGATCAAGCCGATTGAGGAGTTGCCGGCGGGGACGCGCTTCGTCCGGGCCTGGGACCTTGCCGCGAGCGAGGACGAGGGCGATTGGACGGTCGGCGCGAAGCTGGGGCAACTGCCCGATGGGCGCTATGTCATCGCCGATATCGTGCGGCTCCAGGGCGGCCCGGAGCGCGTCGAAGAGGCCATCGTCAACACCGCGGCGCGCGACCGCCGGTCCGTCGCGGTCTGCATCCCGCAGGACCCCGGACAGGCCGGCAAATCGCAGGTCCGCTACCTGACCAAACAACTTGCCGGGCACACGGTGAAGTCCAGCCCGGAGAGCGGCGACAAGATCACGCGGGCCGAGCCGTTCGCCTCTCAGGTGAACGTCGGCAACGTGCTGATGCTGGCCGCGCCGTGGAACGATGCGCTGATTGCCGAAATGCGGGTGTTCCCCAACGCCACGAACGACGATCAGGTCGACGCGCTCTCACGGGCGTTCAACGAGCTGTTCCAGGGCGCCCGAATGACCGTCTCCGATTCCGTCCTGGCCCGTGCCGCCCAGCCCACCACGAGGCGTCGATGACCACCCAGCCGAAGCACAGCAAGCGCCCCCGCGGGCGTGGCGCCGCTCCGGCGCAGGATGCCGCGGCGCCGGTCGAGCAGCCGCCGGCCAAGCCGAAGATGCGCGTCACGCACACTGCGCTGATCGAGGCGGCGCGCAAGCCCGGACGGCCGGACGCGGTGCACCCGTTCGTCGCCCCGTCCCACCCGCCGGGCGTTGCCCCGAAGGGGTCGAACGGCATGGCGATGGACAGCGCCTCCGACGCCTCCGCCGCGGCCATGTTCGCATGGGCGGCCAGTAGCGCATGGCACGAGGGGCAACAGTTCCTCGGCTACGCCTACCTGTCGGAGCTGGCGCAGCGGCCCGAGTACCGCCGCATCAGCGAGACGCTGGCGCAGCACATGACCCGCAAGTGGATCAAGATCCGCCACGTGGGCGACGGGCAGAACGGCGATGACGGCGAGGACAAGTCCGACAAGATCGCGGCCATCGAGGCGGAGTTCAAGCGCCTGGGCGTGCAGGAGGCGTTCCGGAAGATCGCGGAGGACGACGGCTTTTTCGGTCGGTCGCACCTCTACCTCGACACCGGATCGACCGAAGATCCTGAGGAGTTGAAGAAGCCCATCTCCAGCGCCGACGGCACGCCCAGCCCCGCCAAGGTCAAGCGCGGCAGCCTGAAGGCCGTCCGCCCGGTCGAAGCCGTCTGGTGCTACCCGACCGCCTACAACAGCAACGACCCGCTCAACCCCGGCTGGTACAATCCGGAGAGCTGGTTCGTGATGGGGAAGGAGGTCCACGGCTCCCGCCTGCTGACCTTCATCGGGCGCGAGGTCCCCGACATGCTGAAGCCGGCCTACAGCTTCGGCGGCCTGTCGCTCAGCCAGATCGCCAAGCCCTATGTGGACAACTGGCTTCGGACCCGGCAGAGCGTCGCGGACATCGTGAGCGCGTTCAGCGTCATGGTGCTGAAGACCGACCTTCTTGCGCAGATGGCGGACGGGGAGGCGGCGGACGAGCTGTTCCGGCGCATCGACCTGTTCAACTCCCTGCGCGACAACCGCGGCGTGATGGCCGTGGACAAAAACGCGGAGGACTTCGCCAACGTCTCCGCCCCGCTGTCCGGCCTGGACGTGCTCCAGGCGCAGACGCAGGAGCACATGTCGGCCGTGTCAGGAATCCCCATCGTGATCCTGCTGGGCATCCAGCCCGCGGGGCTCAACGCCTCGTCGGAAGGGGAGTTGCAGGCCTTCTACGACCACGTCCACAGCCTCCAGGAGCGGTTCTTCCGGCCCAACCTGGAGCGGGTGCTGCAGGTCGTGCAGCTCAGCAAGTTCGGCGAGATCGACCCGGACATCGGGTTCGAGTTCGAGCCGTTGCGGAGCCTGGACGAGAAGGAACAGGCAGAGGTTCGGTTCATCGAGGCGCAGACGGGCGCGATCTATCAGGAGATCGGCGCGATCGACGCTCCGGAGATCCGGGAACGGCTCATCCGCGACGAGGGCAGCCCCTACAGCGGCCTGTCCAGGGAGCGCAGCACGGTTCCGCCGGCTGGCGAAGAGGGCGGCGGCATCCCGCCGCTGCCCGGCCTGGAGAAGCCGGCCGCGCCCGCCGCGCCGCCGCAACAGCAAGAGGTGGCGTGATGGAAGCGCTGATCGAACGGGCCGTCATCCTCGTGACGGGCGCGGTGGTCGTCGTCTGGCTGCTCGTGCTGGGCGGTGGCCTGTCGTGCGGGGAGCGGAGGCCTTTGCCCCCGCCGCGACCACCGAAGGACTGAGGGGCAAGGCCCATGTGCATCCTGTGCGACGCGCAGCCGCGCGGGCTGGTCGGGCTGCCCCGCGGCCTCGCCTTCGACCGGGCCAACAAGCCGTTCAGCAAGGCAGCCGTCATGCGGGCGCGCCGGGCTGAAGAGTCATACGCTCGCGAGCTTCGCGGCGTGGCCCGGCAGGTCGGGAACCTCGTGCGCGGCACGTTCCAGCCTGGAGACCTGGGGTGGGCCGTGGGGATCACCGACGCGCTCAACCGCTACGCCAAGGTCATTGAGCCCTGGGCGGATGCGGTGGGCCGCCGGATGCTCGCCGACGTCGCGGCGCGGGACCGGAAGATGTGGCTCGACGCTGGGCGGCAGATCGGCCGGGCGCTGCATGCCGAAATCGAGGGCGCCCCGACGGGCGCGCTGATGCAGGCGCGGCTGGCCGAGCAGGTCCAGCTCATCACCAGCCTTCCCACGGAGGCCGGGCAGCGGGTCCACAAGCTGACGGTCGAGAGCCTGACCAACGGCACCCGGGCGGAGCAGATCGCGCAGGAGATCATGCGATCCGGCGACGTCGCGGCCAGTCGGGCGAACATGATCGCGCGGACCGAGGTCGGGCGCACGCAGGCCGAACTGGTGTCGGCCCGGTCGCAGGCCATCGGGAGCACGCACTTCAACTGGCGCACGGTCGGCGACTCCGACGTGCGGCGGGATCACCGGGCGTTGGATGGGAAGACGTTCGAATGGAACGCGCCGCCGGTCGCCGACAAGCGGACCGGCGCCCGCGCTCTGCCTGGGGCAATTTACAATTGCCGGTGCTACGCGGAGCCGGTGCTTTAGCCGACCGTCCGCAGGATCGCGGACGCACGTTCGCCTGTCGGGCCGCCGGCCTTCGCCAGTTCCTCCAGGAATCCCGCGGCGCGCTCGATGAACGCCGCGGCCTCATTGCCCACAAGACGCTCCTCCGGGACCACCACCTCGAAGCTCATCAGCTCCGCGTCCCGGCGGAGGTCGTCCACCAACTCACGGATCGCCTCAAGGGCGAACGTCAAATCATCGGCCATCGGGCCAGCCTACAGGGGTTCCCACCATGCCGCCAAGCATCCCGAAGGACGCCGCTCCGTCCTACCTAGGCGATCTGGTGCGTCTGCTCATCCGCTTCTTCATGGAGGAGGCGGCCGAGCCGGAGCATCAGGGACCGGACGATGGGCGCGCGAAGGGCGGACCGCCGCCGAAGATGGCCGCCGGCATCATCTTCCGCGCGCCGGACGGGTCGGTTCTCCTGCTGAAGCGCAGCCCGGACGACGTCAACTTTGCGGGGCACTGGTCGCTTCCCGGCGGCGGGGCCGACCCCGGCGAGACGGCTGAGCAGGCCGCGACGCGCGAGAGCCTGGAGGAGATCGGGCGCGAGCCGCCCGGCCCCCTCCGGCTCATCAGCCGCAAGGAGACGCCAACCGGCATGGTGTTCCACACCTTCGAATGCCCGGTGGCGGACAGGTTCGAACCGACGCTGAACGGAGAGCACACGGATTTCGTCTGGGCGCTGCCGGACGCTCTGCCTGATCCGATGCACCCGAAGGTGCGGGCGACGCTGACCGGTGGAGGCGCCGCGGACAGCGTGACCACGGACCGGCTGGCGATGGACCGCGACACGGTGCGCCAGAAGGACGAGGATGGGCGCCTGAAGGTCGAGCGGGCCAACATCAGCAAGGCCGTCGTGAACCCCTACCTGGGCCGGGAAATCCCCGGATGGGAGGCGCTGGGGCTGGACCCCGGCAAGACGTATCGACTTCTGCGCCACCCGGACGAACTGGCCCGCGCTGCGCCGACCTTCAACGCGCTGCCGCTGCTCGACACCCACGTCCCTTCCACCGCCTGGGATCACCCCTTCGGTAAGGTCGTCGGGACCACCGGCACAGACGCGGCGTTCCAGCCGCCATACCTGACCAACAGCCTCGCCGTCTGGACCGCCGACGCAATCGCCGGGATCGAGGACGGGAGCCAGAAAGAGCTGTCGTGCGGCTACCGCTACGACCCGGACATGACGCCGGGCACGTACGAGGGCCAGCCCTACGACGGCGTGATGCGCAACCTTAAGGGCAACCATGTGGCCCTGGTGAAAGAAGGGCGAGCCGGCCCGGACGTGGTTGTCGGCGACGCGAAACCCCTGGAGATCGAGAGCATGAGCAAGCGCAAGGGAGTCGTCGCGAAGCTGCGCGACATGATGAAGGGCAAGATGGCGCAGGACGCCATGGGCGAGGCCGAACCCCTCCTGGCCGAGCTGGAGGCCGGCGACGAGGCCGAAGCCGTCGCCCCGGCCGTCCGCAAGACCAAGGCCGAAATCCTCGCCGCCCTGGCCGGCAAGCTGGGCGAAGAGGACATGGCCGCGCTGGGCACCATGCTCGGCGAGGACGAGGAGACCAAGGAACCCGGCGCGCTCCAGCCGCCCGCGGCCAAGGACGAGCCGGCCCCGTTCTCAGGCAAGCCGATCCCCGGCGGCGGACAGGAGCCCATCACCAAGGCCGCGATGGACGCCGCCCTGGCCGCCGAGCGCACGAAGACCGAGGCCGCCGTTATCGCCCGCATGAACGCCGTGGCCGAGGCCCGCGATCTGGTCCGCCCGGTCGTTGGCACGCTGGCCGTCGCCTGCGACAGCGCCGAGGGCGTCTTCAAGGCCGCCCTGGAAATGCGCGGCGTCAACCTGAAGGACGTCCACCCCAGCGCCTACCGGGCCATGTGGGACATGCACGTGCAGGCCGCCACGCCGCGCCGCGCGCCCGTCCAGGCCATGGACGCCGCGAGCGCCAAGGGCTTCGCCGATCGCTTCCCCGGCGCCGGCCGCATCGGCACCGCCTGACACGGGCAGGCCCCGCAACACCGCTTCAACGGCCCCCTCTGCGGGGCCTTCTTTTTTGGGAGACTGAACCATGAGCGGCGGATTCCAGTCGCAGGTCAATGCCCAGCCGGCGCCCGCCGTCGAGGGTGATTTCGCCTCCACCAACCCGCGGCACAACGCCCTGGCCGGTCCCGGCGCCTTCGTGGCCGGCCCGGACGGCGTGACCGTCGGTCGCTTCGCCTGGGCCGACTTCAGCACCGTCGACGCCAACGGCGCGCCGGCCATCGTCAGCAGCCACGGCATCGGCAAGCCCACCGGCATCGTGCCGCGCCGGCAACAGGGACTCATCACGGACTTCCTGGGCAGTTCGTCCCTGTCCGTGCCGCAGGGCTTCCCTGTCGAAATCTTCAACGCCGGGGATATCTGGGTCAAAAACAACGGCTCGGCCCAGGCCCTTCCCGGCATGAAGGCCTACGCGCGCTTCTCGGACGGGGCGATTTCCTTCGCCGCGACCGGCAACCCGACCAACGCCACCGTCACCGGCTCCATCGCCCCGACCCAGGCTGTCGTCACCGGCAGCATCAGCGGCAACATCATGACCATCACCGCCGTGTCGTCCGGCACCGTCGTCCCCGGCGGTGTGCTGTCCGGTACCGGCGTCGCCACCGGCACCCGCGTCGTCTCGCAGGTCTCCGGCACGGCCGGCGGTGTCGGCGTCTACTCGGTGGACATCCCGGAGCAGACGGTCGCCAGCACGACCATCACCGAGGATTACGGCACGCTGACCGTCACCGCCGTAGCCAGCGGCACGCTGACCGTCGGCGCGGTCCTGTCCGGCTCGGGCATCACGGCCGGCACGACCATCACGGCGTTGGGCACCGGTACCGGCGGCACCGGCACCTACCGGGTCGGCACCTCGCAGACGGCAAGCAGCACCACCGTCACCGCGGCGGTCAACATCGAGACCCGCTGGGAGGCCCGCTCGTCCGGTCTGGCCGGTGAGCTGGTCAAGGTCACCACCACCCCGATCGGCTGATCGGACGCCATAACAGCCCTTCGGCAAGGCCTCGTCTCTCTTCGCGCCGCGAGCCGGCGCCCATCACGGGAGTTCCCCATGCCCATCCGTTTCAACACCCAGGAGGAAGCCCGGACCGCGTGGGCTTCGGACCGCGAGCGCGCCGAGCGCCTGGGCGTCTACAGCCTCGCCACCGGTTACCTGTACGACGGCCCGCGCTTCGACTACACCATCGCCATGGACGCGCAGCCGGGCCTGTCGACCGACCCGAACAGCGCCGTTCCGGCGATGCTCACGACCCTGATCGACCCGGACGTCTTCGAGATCCTGTTCAGCCCGACCAAGGCGGCGGAGATCCTGGGCGAGAACCGCAAGGGCACGTGGACGGACGACACCGCCATGTTCCCGGTGGTCGAGCACACGGGCGAGGCGTCCAGCTACGGCGACTTCGCCGAGAATGGCCGGGCCGGCGCGAACACCAACTGGCCGCAGCGCCAGTCCTACCTGTTCCAGGTGATGAAGGAATACGGCGAGCGCGAGCTGGAGCGCGCCGGTCTGGCCCGCATCAACTGGGTGTCGGAGATCGACAAGGCCGCGGCCACGACCCTGAACCGCTTCACCAACCTGACCTACTTCTACGGCGTCCAGGGCCTCCAGAACTACGGCCTGCTGAACGACCCGAACCTGTCCGCGGCCCTGACCCCGGCGACCAAGGCCGCGGGCGGCACGGCGTGGATCGCCGCGGGCGTCATCAAGGCGACCGCCAACGAGGTCTACGCCGACATCCAGGCCCTGTTCTGGAAGCTGGTGGCGCAGTCCGGCGGCCTCGTGACGCAGGAATCCAAGATGACCCTGGCCCTGGGCCCCGGCAGCGCCGTGGCCCTGACCGCGACGAATACCTACAACGTCAACGTCACCGACCTGCTGCGCAAGAACTTCCCGAACCTGCGCGTCGTGACGGCGGTGCAGTACGGCATCCGGTCGGCCAGCAACCCGCAGGGCGTCGTCGTCGGCAACCTCGTCCAGCTCATCGTCGACGAGATCGAGGGGCAGGACACCGGGTACTGCGCCTACAACGAGAAGATGCGGGCGCACAAGATCATCCCCGCCACCTCGTCCTACAAGCAGAAGGTCACGGGCGGGACCTGGGGGGCGATCATCCGCATGCCCATGGCGATCGCCCAGATGCTCGGCGTCTGATCGACCCGTCCCCGGTCGGCGCTGACCGGGCGCCCGGCAACCCTCCCGCCGGGCGCCTGCCTGAGCTTCGACCCAGCCTATCCCAACCCACGAGGACCACATGCCGCCCCGCGAGCATTCCCCCAACACGCCCCGCGCGACCGACGACGTTCTGACCGCTTCCGCCGCAAGCGAGGCCACCGCGCCGGCCACGTCGGGCGAGACCGTCACCGTCGCGTGCAAGCTGCCGCACGGCCTGGAGCTGCGCACCTTCACCATGGAGGAGGTCTCCGAGCCCGTCATGGGCGGCGGCTTCCGCTCCGTGAAGATGGCCCGGCAGGACGAGACGACCTTCGTCATCAAGGGCAACGCCTTCCCGCAGAACATGGCCCCGGAACACCCCATCATCGGCGGCTTTGGCCTGACGCCGGGCGTGCCGAAGGGCTTCTGGGACAAGTGGCTGGAGCAGAACGCCAGCTCCGCCCTGGTCCGCTCCGGCCTGATATTCGCGCACGCCAAGCCCGGCCACGCCGAGGGCGAAGCGCGCGAGAGGACGGAACTCCGCTCCGGCCTGGAGCGCATCGACCCGAAGAACCCGCCGCGCGTCGGCATGCAGGTCACCCAGGCCGACGTCTGATCCTGACCAACGGAGGGCCGCATGGCCGTCAGCTATGCCGACTTCATCGCGGCCTTCCCCGAGTTCGCCAACCCCGCCGTCTTCCCGGAGAGCCAGTTCAATTTCTGGTCGGCGGAGGGCTATGCCCAGCTCAACGCCAAACGCCTGGGCGGCCGGCTGGACTTGGCCGTGATGCTGTTCACCGCCCACAACCTCGCCCTGTCCGCACCGAATGTGCGGGCAGGGGCGACTGGCGGCGCGCCGGGGGCAATCCGCGGCCCGGCCACGTCCGAGACGGTCGGTCCCGCATCCGCCAGCTACGACGCCGGGAGGGTGGCGGATGAGCGAGCGGGCGAATGGAACCTGACCCAATACGGCGTCCGCCTGTGGCGCCTGATCAAGGGTCGGTGCCTGGGGCCGGTCTACGCGCCGGGTCCGCGTGGTCCCTACACCGGGCCGAGGTACGGGCGATGAAGTCGGGCGTCCGGACCACGCGGGACCATCTCGGCAAGGTCTCAGACGGCATTCGCCAGCTTGCCAAGCGGCAGGCCATGGTGGGCGTGCCGGGCGACAACGCCAACCGGCAGGCCGGCGAGCCGATCACCAACGCGCAGTTGGCCTACATCCACACCTTCGGCGCTCCCGAGGTGAACATCCCGCCCCGGCCCTTCCTCCAGCCGGGAATCGCCAAGGCCAAGCCGCGGATCGTGGCGGAGCTGCGCGGCGCCGCGGATGCGGCGATCGAGGGCGACGCCACGGGAGTGGAGATCGGGCTGGCGCGGGCCGGCCAGACGGCAGCCACCGCGGCACAGACGGAGATCCGCAACGGTCTCCAGCCGCCGCTCTCGCCGGCCACCATCGCCAACCGGGCGCAACGCACCCCTGGCAGCGGCTACCGGCGCGAGGCGACCGAGGCCGACGCCAAACCGCTCTGGGACACCGGTCAGTTGCTCCGGTCCATCACCTACGTCGTTCGGAGCCGCTGATGGCAAGCATCGACCTGAGCGGACTCACGCTCTCCACCTACATCGCCGGCACCGAGTTCACGGTGATCCGGCGCGTGGAGACTGTTGGCGACGACGGCTTTTCCGAAGTTACCAACCAGATCATCGGCCCCGTCTACGGCTCCATTTCCCCGACCGGCGACAACTCGCTGGTGCGGCAGCAGGATTTCCAGACCGGCGCCAAGACGATCAAGGTCATCACCGCCTTCCGTCTGCGCGGTCCGAGCAAAGAGGCCGGTGCCAGCTACCAGCCGGACCTGATCCTGTGGGGCGGCGACCATTACGTGGTTCGCGACCTCAAGGATTGGACGGCCTTCGGCGCCGGCTTCGTCGAGGCCGATTGCTCCAGCACCGATTTCATCGACAGCCCGCCGCAGGAGGCCGGAGCATGAGCAACACCAGCGCAACCGGCGGCCCGATCCTGCCGAACGGCACCGTCGCGCCGCTGGAAGGCAAGGCGCTGCTGGTCTTCCTGCAAGGCTGGCTCGCGCCGCTCCTGGGGCTGCCCGGCCAGATGGTCCGGCCCCGCTGGCAGGCCGAGCCGCCCGCCATCCCCGACGCGGGCGAGGCATGGGCCGCCATCGGCATCACGGCCCGGCCGGCGGACGCCTACCCCAGCGTCACGCACGACCCGAGCGGCGACGGGCAGGACATCGTGGTCCGGCACGAGCGGCTGGAGCTGCTGGTGAGCGTCTACGACCTGGGAGTCGCCGGGCAGGCCGACGCTCACGCGGCCCTGCTGCGCGACAACCTCACGATCCGGCAGAACAGCGAGCCGCTTCAGTTGGCCGGGTTCGCCCTGATCGAAACGGGCACGCTAACCCCGGTCCCGTCGCTTCTCAAGTCCCGCTGGCTCTACCGGGTCGACCTGCCCATCACCGTCCGCCGCGCCGTCGCGCGCAGCTACCCCGTCCTGAACCTACTGCAGGGCCAAGCGACCATCATCGCGGGCGATCCGGTGGGCCGGACGCTCACCGTCCCCGTCACCGTCACCAATTCGTAGGAGCCGCCCGCCATGGCGAACACCCTCCCAGTCTCCAAGCTGATTTCGGTGGGCGTGCAGATCACGCCGACCGCGGCGCAGGGGCCGGACCTCAACTCGCTGCTGATCGTCGGCGACACGCCGGGCGTGATCGACGCCCGCGAGCGCTACCGGCTGTACAGCGACCTGAACGGCGTTGCCGGCGACTTCGGCACGTCGGCGCCCGAGTATCAGGCCGCTTCCATCTTCTTCGCCGCCCAGCCCCAGCCGACCCGGCTCTACATCGGCTATTGGGTGCGCGTCGCCGCCGCCGGCCGGCTGACCGGCGCCACTCTGTCCGCGGCGGCCCAGGTCATGAGCAACTGGACGGCCATCACGTCCGGCGCGTTCCTGGCCTACATCGACGGCAAGCCGGTCAACATCAGCGGCCTGAATTTCTCGACCGCCACCAACCTGAACGGCGTGGCGTCGTCTATCGCGACCGCACTGAACAGCGCCTCGGCCGGCTCCACGGCGGCATGGAATTCCGTATACGGTCGCTTTGCCTTCATCAGCGGCACGACCGGCGCAGCCTCGTCCTTCGGGTTCCTACAGACGCCCGCGGCGATCGGCAGCGCCGCGTTCAGCGGCCAGCCCGCCAACAACGACACGCTGACCATCAAGGGCACCGCCGTCACCTTCGTGTCGGGCGCGCCGAGCGCGGGTCAGGTCCAGATCGGCAGCACCCTTGCCGCGACGCTGGCGAACCTGCTGACGCTACTGTCCAGCTCGACCGATGCCAACCTGTCGGCGATGACCTACGGCGTGGTCGGCACGACCCTCTACATCGTGAGCAAGGCCACCGGAACCACCGGGGCGTCCTACACGCTCGCCAAGTCGTCCAGCGCCATCACCCTCTCCGGCGCCACTCTCTCCGGCGGGTCGGGCACGGACATCAGCGCCACGCTGGGCGCCCGCGTCACCACGTCGGGCAGCTACGCCGTGCCGGGCGCGGACGCGGAAACGCCGCTCGCCGCGGTGCAGGCCATCGAGTCCGTTTTTGCTGACTGGTACGGCCTGACCTTCGGCAGCTCGGGCGGCAACGCCCACGTGACGGACGCGGACCACCTCGCCGTCGCTGGCTACATCGAGGGCAACGGCAACCGGCACCTTTACGGCGCCACGACCAGCGAGGCGGCGGCGCTGCTGCCGGGCGACACAACGAGCCTGGGCGCGCTGCTGGCGGCCCTGGAGTACAACCGGACCTTCGTGCAGTGGTCCAGCACCACGCCGTTCGCAGCCTGCGCCATCTTCGGCAAAGGCTGCACCGTCAACTACAACGGCGCGAACACCACGATCACGTTCATGTGGAAGCAGCAGCCGGGCGTTATCGCGGAAAGCATCAACAGCACACAGGCCGCCGCGCTCGACGCAAATAACTACAACTATTACGCCAACTTCAACAACAACACGGCCATCACCGTGAACGGGAAGCTGGCGAGCCGCCATTTCATCGATGAAATCTGGAACGCCGATTGGTTCGGCTCGTCCATCCAATCCGCCGTCTTCAATCTGCTGTTCACGACGCCGACGAAGGTCCCGCAGACCGACGCCGGCATGCACCTGATCGGCACGACCATCGAGGCCGTGTGCGCGCAGGCCGTCAACAACGGGTTCCTCGCGCCGGGCGTCTGGAACAGTGCCGGGTTCGGCCAGTACCAGCAGGGCGATTGGCTGCCCAAGGGCTACTACGTCTACGTGCCACCCATCGCGTCGCAGTCGCAGGCCGACCGCGCCGCGCGCAAGTCCGTGCCCATCCAGGTCATGGCGAAGGAAGCAGGCGCGGTTCACGACGTGGCGATTTCCGTCACGGTCAACCAGTAAACCCCAGGAGGCGTAAGAAATGCCTGTCTCGAACACTTACAGCTTCCTGAGCGTTCAGGGGACGATCGTCGGCCCCGGCGGCGCGATCAACATCGGCAGCACGGCGGGCGTGGCATCCGAAGGAATCACGGTCGAGCCGTCCGAAGACAAGAACACGATGACCATGGGCGCGGACGGGGCCGTGATGCACAGCCTGCACGCCGCCAGTCCGGGCCGGGCCGTGGTGCGGCTGCTCAAGACGAGCCCGGTCAATGCCATGCTGTCTCTGATGTACAACTTCCAGAAGTCCAGCGCGGCCAATTGGGGGGGCAACACGATTGCCTTCTCCGACGTCGACCGGGGCGACGTCATCACTCTGACCAGCGCGGCGTTCCGGAAGCAGCCGACCGTTGTCTACAACGTCGAGGGCCCCATGAACGAATGGGAGTTCGAGGGCGTGCTGAACATCCAGCTCGGCGGCGGCACGCCCAACCTCTCCAGCATGACGGGGTTCTAAGCCATGGTGGAATTCCAGATCGGCGACACGGCGTTTCGGGCCGGCAAGCTGAATGCCTTCGAGCAGATGGACGTTGCAGTGGTCTTGCTGCCCGTCATCTCCGGCGCGGCGGACGCCATTGCCCGCGTCTTCCGGGGTGGCGGCGGGCTGGAGAGCGGCGTGAAGGCGCTGCTCGACAGCGAGCCGTCCGCCGTGCTGGCGCCGCTCGCGAAGGCCCTGGCCGCGATGCCGCGGGAGGACCGGCGCATGGTCGTCACCACAGCGCTGTGCAAGGTCCAGTGGGCCAAGAAGGGACAGGTCGGATGGCAGGTGCTCTGCGACCACCAGGGCAACATCATGCTCAACGAGGTGGCGGACTCCCTGCCCCTCATGGTCCAGATCGTCTGGCGCGTCCTGCAACCGTCCCTCGCGTCTTTTTCAGCCGCCCCGCCCGCGCCTGGGAACTGACCGTCCCGGAGACGGCGGCGAAATTGGTGACGCTGCCGGGCCGGCGGGGCTGGCTGCTGCGGCCGGTCAGCGAGGGGTGGTGCCGGTACGAGAGCCTGAAAGACGGCACTCTCGACCTCGCCGACATCGCCGAAATGAACGACTGCATCGACGCGCGGATCGAGAACGATTGGCGTGTGCACGAAGCCGCACGACGGGAGCGCGGGAATGGCTGACACGATCCGCGAATTCCTCCTCGCGCTCGGCTTCGACGTTGACGAGCGCGGGCTGAAGCGCTTCGAAGGCGCCGTGGACAAGGCGACGGTGCCGGTCGTCGCTCTGGGCAAGGCCGCGGTGTTCACGGCCACCGCTGTGGGCGCCATGGTCACGACCGTGGCCCGCCAGATGGAGGATCTGTACTACGCCTCACAGCGGACCCACGCGACGGCGGAATCCCTGCAGGCCGTTGGCTATGCCGCGCAGCAGGTCGGCCTGCAGGCCGGGCAGGGCAAGGACATGCTGGAGGGTCTGGCCCGCGCCATGCGGACCAACCCCGGCACAGAAGGGCTGCTCAACGCCTACGGCATCCAGACGCGGCAGGCCAACGGCCAGTTGCGCGACCTGTCCGGCACGCTGAACGACCTTCTGCCGGTCCTGGCGAAGATGCCGCGGTATCAGGCCATCGCCATCGCGCCGCGCCTGGGCATCGACCCGGAGACGTTGAACCGGGTGCTCGACAACCTGCCGGCCTACTTGAAGGCGCAGGAGGAGGGGCGGCGCATCCTCGGTCAATTCGGCGTGGACAGCGAGAAGCTGGCCGAGCAGAGCAAGGACTTCGACAACGCCTTGGGCGGTCTGATGGCGCGGTTCTCGGCGCTTGCGCAGCGGGTGGCGCAGGATTGGCTGCCGGTGGCGAAACAGGTGGTCGACTACGCCAACGCGGCGGCGGACGCCTTCGCGCGCTGGTACACCAGCCTGGACGACACGGGCCGCAAGGCCGTCGATGTGGGCGTGGCGGTCGGCGCGGCGTGGGGCGGATGGAAGCTGCTGGGCGGCCTGCGCAACCTCTTGGGCGGCGGCGGCGCTGCGAGCGCATCGGGCAGCGGCCTTCTGGGCGGGCTGCTCCGGCGCCTCCCCGTGATCGGCACAGCCGCAGCCGTCATGGCCCCGTCCGAGGCCAATGCCGGGGAGGATGACGAGGTGCGGAAGTTCAAAGCGAACCCCCGCGCCTACGGTGTGGATGCCGACCCCGCGCCGCCGATCTCATCCCCGTCCGATATGCAGGCCACCGGCCAGAAGGTCACGCAGTACTTCATCCAGCAGGGATGGACGAAGGAGCAGGCTGCGGCGATCGCCGGGGCGCTGCAGGGCGAGTCCAACTTCGACCCGAAGGCCTACAACCCAGAGGGCGGCGGCCAGGGCGCGCACGGCATCGCGCAGTGGCGAGGCCCGCGCATCGAAGAGTTCGAGCGGATGTACGGCAAGAAGCTCCGCGATGCGTCGTTGGATGAGCAATTGGCCTACGTCCAGCACGAGATGACGAGCGGCAACGAGCGAGCCGCAGGGGCGCTCCTGCGCGGCGCGACCACGTTGCAGCGCGCCGCCGACGTGGTGACGCGGCATTACGAGCGGGGCGGCCTGGACGACATCCCGCGCCGGCTGGGCTACAGCCAGCACTGGCTGTCGCAGGTCAGGCCGGAGACGGCGACGCAAGCCGCGCAGGGCGGGGCGGGGCCGGTCACGGTCAACCAGACGGTCAAAACCACGGTCAACGGAGCGACCGACCCGGCGGCAACCGGGCGCGCCATCGGCCAAGCGCAGGAGCGGGCAACCGGCGACCTCGTGCGAAACCTGTCCGCCATCGTGAGGTGAGCAAATGAACATCCCCGCGCTTGGCCTCGGCGCCGCTGGGCTGATCGGCTCCAACGTCCTCGGCGCCATCTGGTCGACAAGCCCCAAGCGCGTCATCCTGTGGCAGGCCAAGGACGCCGCGGGGAAACCGGCGGTGGACCAGTCGGGGCGCCCGGCCATCTCGTCCCTCGCCCCGCAGGTCGTGGTGGAGGAACAGCACCTCGACCAACTCCGCCTGACCCAGCACCCGGTCGAGGTGGGCGCGCAGATCACGGATCACGCCTTCAAGCTCCCGGCGCGGCTGCGCATCCGGGCCGGATGGAGTTTCGCCAACGCCGCCGGCATCGCGGCCATGTTCCTGCCGGTGCCGCCGGATACCAGCTACCTGACGGACCTCTACGACACGCTGCTGAAGATCCAGACGCAGCGCGCCGTGGTCACAGTGGTGACGGGCAAGCGCCGGTACACCAACCTCATGCTGGAGACGCTTGCGGTCCGGACGGACGAGAAATCGGAAAACGTCCTGTGGGTGTCGGCGGAGTTCCAAGAGGTGCTGTTCGCCCGCGTCCAGACCGTCACCGTGCCTGATCCGTCCGTCCAGAAGGCCCCGCAGGCGACCGCGGCCCCGGTGAACAATGGCAACGTTGGATTGCGCACCATCACCATCGTCAGGCCAAGGGGTCCGTAATGGCTGAGTTCGAAATCCCGACGATCCCGGCGGCACAGCGGATGACCATCACGCTCGGCGGCACGATCTACCAGCTCGCGATCGACTGGAATGGAGCCGCGTCCTGCTGGGTGCTCGACATCACCGACCAGGGCGGCCTCGGGCTGGTGCAGGGCGTGCCCCTGGTGACGGGCGTCAACCTGCTGGAGCAGGTCGGCTATCTGCTCATCGGCGGCGCCAGGGCGGAAATCCTTGTGCAGAGCGACAACAACCCGGACTTGGTGCCCTCGTACGAGACGCTGGGCAGCACCGGGCACCTCTACTTCACGACCCCGTGAGGACCCATGGCAAATGAGACGCTTTTCGGGCGGAAAATCGGGCTCGTGGTGTACAACCCGCAGAGCTTGGGCGGCGGCGGCCTCGACTTGTCCGAGATGCGCATCCTGTTCCGCGTGAACCAGTCGGACATTGGAACGCCGGGCACTTCGTTCATTCGGATCTACAACCTGAAGGAGGAGACGGCGCGCAAGGTCCGCGGCGAATACCAGCGCGTCACGCTCCAGGCAGGCTATGCGGACGGGCCGTACGGCGTCATCTTCGAAGGCGAAATCAAGCAGGTCATGACCGGGCACGAGAGCCCGACCGACAGCTACCTGGATGTTTTCGCCGCCGACGGCGACACGGCCTACGTCAACAGCGTGATCAACACCAGCCTTGCCGCTGGCTCGACACCCGCGGACCAGTTCGACGCGCTGTCCAAGGCCATGGACCTGCAGGCCGGCTACGTGACCGACCTGCCGCCCACGGCGCTCAGCCGCGGCAAGGTCATGTTCGGCATGAGCCGCGACTACATGCGGCGCCTGAGCGAGACGGTAGGACAGAGCTGGAGCATTCAGAACGGGCAGCTCGTCATGGTGCCGATGACCGGGTACCGGGCCGGCGAGGCGGTGGTTCTGACCGCGGCCACCGGGCTCATCGGCTATCCGCAGCAGACGCCGGGCGGGATCGAGGTGACGGCGCTGCTGAACCCGAAAATCCAGATCGGGGGCTTGGTGAGGATCGACAACAAGTCGATCAACCAGGGCCTCAGCACGGCCCCGGCCATCTCGCCGGGCCGGCTGGAGTCCATCCCTGGCTTCAACGCCAAGATCGCCGACGACGGCTTTTACAAGGTGCTGGTGCACGAATTCGTGGGGGACAGCCGCGGGGTGCCCTGGTACTCCACCATGACGTGCCTCGCCGTCGATCCGTCGGCGCCGGACGGCCAGCGGGTCAACCCGTATTGGGCGGGTGGACCGGTGGGGTAGTCACCCCGCCTTCGTCCACAGCGCGGGCATCGTGGCTCCCTTCACCAGCTTGCCGCCGGCCTTGTACTCCACCACCATCACCGGCACCCCTGGCGGCCAGTAGGCGGTCGCCTTGGTGCCGGGCTTGGCGACGCGGCACCCATAATCCGACGGGCGCGGCCGGTCGACGCGGCCATAGAGCATGGTTGCCCCAGGCTGCTGGGACTCGCGTATCTCGTCCCGCCATGCGCGGTTGTAATGCTGGTACAGGGCCGTAACAGTCGCGTAGTCGGCGCACACGATGCCGCCCGGCACGACCGGCGATCCGACTCCGATCACGAGGCCCACCGACACAACCTCGAATTTCTCGCCCGGCTGCTGGGCCGCTGCGGCTGCGCTCATGGCCGCAGTGATGACGGCTGCCGCCAGAATGGACCGCATGCTCTCCCCTCCGAAGACGTGATGGCGAAGCATAGCACAACCTCGGAGAATCGGCGTGGACCCTCGCGAACGCTTTGACGACGGGCAGGAAGCCCTGCGTGCGGCGATGGACGGCCTGCAGGGGCGGATCAACACCGCCATCCCCGGCATCATCCAGAGCTTCAACGCTGCGGCCATGACCGCCGTGGTGCAGCCCGCCGTCCAGCGGCAGGTGCGCGACCCGGCGGGCATCTGGCATTGGGTCAACCTGCCGCTGCTGCTCGACTGCCCGGTGCATTTCCCGTCGGGGGGCGGCTTCACGCTGACATTCCCTGTGGCGCCGGGCGACGAGGTGCTGGTCATCATCGCCGACCGCTGCATTGATGCGTGGTGGTCGAGCGGCGGCGTGCAGGCGCAGGCCGAACTGCGGATGCACGACCTGTCGGACGGCTTCGTGATCCCGAAGGTCTGGAGCCAGCCGAACACGATCGGCGGCGTCTCGGGCAACTCGACCCAACTCCGCAGTGACGACGGCGAAACCTACGTGGAAGTGGCCGGCGGCGAGGTCGTCACGGTGAAGGCGCCGACCCGCATCGTTCTGGACAGCCCAGACGTCACCATCTCGGGCCGGCTGTCGATCCTGAACAGTGAGGGGCACGCCGCGCCGTGTGCCATCGCCGGGGCAGTCTACGCCACGGGCGACGTGGTGGCCGGGGCCGGCGGCGCGTCGGTCAGCCTACAGCATCACATCCATGGCGGCGTCCAGCCAGGCAGCGGCAGCACCGCCGCGCCGACACCGGGAACCTGACCCATGCGCTACCGAGCCCTTACCGGCGCCGGGGACAGCACGTTCTGTTCCGGCGCGACGGCCTTCCACGTCGACAACGCCGCCGCGGTGGCGCAGGCAATCCGGACGCGCCTGCTGCTGCTGACCGGGGAATGGTTCCTCGACGTCACGGAGGGCACCCCCTACTCGACGGAGATCCTGGGGACCGGGACCGTGCCGACCTACGACGCGGCCATCCGGACGCGCATCCTCGAAACGGCCGGCGTGACGGAGCTGGTCGCCTACTCCAGCGACCTGAACCGCGCGACCCGCGCCCTGTCCGTCGACGCCACCGTCGCCACGATCTACGGGCAGACGGCTATTGACATCACCCTCTCCACGGTGACGCCCCGATGACGACCTATCCCCTCCCGACGCTGGCCGCGACGGTCAGCGCCAGCGGCATCACCGCGCCCGCCTACGTGGACATCTACGCCAGCCTGCAGGCCAGCTTTCAGGCCATCTACGGCAGCGACTCCTACATCGCGCCAGACAGCCAGGATGGCCAGATGTTGGCGATCTTTGCCCGCGCGATCCACGACTCCAACAGCGCCGCGATCGCGGCCTACAACAACTTCAGCCCGGCCACCGCGCAGGGAACCGGGCTGTCATATGCCGTGAAGATCAACGGCATCAGCCGGATCGGCGCGACCAACAGCGTCGCCGTGGTGACGATCACCGGGCAGGCCGGGACCGTCATCAGCAACGGCCTGATCGGCGATGACCAGAGCCTCGGCACGCAATGGGCGCTCCAGGCCACCGTGACCATCCCGCCCGAAGGCGAGGTGACGACTGCGGCGACCTGCACGACCGCTGGAGCGGTGGCGGCGGAGGCCGACACGCTGACCCGCATCCTCAACCCGCAGCGCGGCTGGCAGGCTGTGACCAACGCCGCGGCGGCTTCCCTGGGGCGCGCGGTGGAGTCCGATGCGGCCCTGCGGCAGCGGCAGGCGCAATCCACGTCACTCGCCGCCGTGACGCCGCTCGCCGCGCTCTATGGGCAGATTGCCAACGCCGCAGGCGTGACGCGCCTGCGGCTCTATGAGAACGACACCGGCACGACCGACGGGAACGGCATCCCCGGCCACACCGTCTGCGCGGTGGTCGAGGGGGGCGCCCCGGCGCTGATCGCCCAGGCCATCGCCGTGAAGAAGGCGCCCGGCACCGGGACCTACGGCGACACGAGCGTTCTGGTCACCGACCCGTCCGGCGTGCCCGTCACGATCCGGTACAGCACTCTGGCCTACACGGACATCTACGCCACGGTCACGATCACGCCGCTCGCGGGATACACGTCAGCGATCGGCGGCTACATCGTGGCGGCGCTGGTGCAGGAGATCAACAGCACCACCATCGGCGCGCCGGTCACGTATGGGCGCCTCTGGTCGGCGGCGAACCTGACCGGCACCGCGGCTATCGCGGCGGTATCCGCCGCATCGGGCGCCGCTCAGACGCAAGCTCAACTCGACGCGCTCAGCGCCACGTACGACGTGACGGCGATCACGGTCGGCACGGCCCCCGACCCGTCCGGGTCGGCCAATGTTCCGGTCCCCTTCGACTCCGTCGCGCAGACCGAAACGGACCAGATCGTCCTGACCGTGGAGTGAGGCGGCAATGAACGAGGAATTCCAGACCGCCGCGGCCGACTCCGGGCTGGCGATCCAGGGGGCGATCAACCGCCTCGGCCTCTACATCGGCTCCCCCGACATCTACCCTGGCCTGCCGGTTCAGGAGCCCGTGGTTCCGGCCCCCGCCGGTCGGCCCATCGCCCTCGCGCAGCAGGCCGCCCTGGACGCTGTGGCGGCGGCAATCGCGGGCGTTGCCGCGTTGCTGGTCGACATGGTCGGCGACCCCGCGGTGACACCCTACGAGGTGCCGGGCCTCTCCCTGCCCGGCGCCGACGTGGCGACCTATCTCGGCCTCATCACGAGCGAGCACGCCAGCCAACCCCTATACCGCGCAGCGCTGACGGCGCTGCTCAAGCCGCTCTCGGACGGGCAGGGAAGCTTCGCCGGGCTGGCTGACCGCTTCGACCTTGATCGCGCCGTGGGCGACCAGCTCGACACCATCGGGCTTTGGGTGGGGGCAAGCCGGCGACTGACCGTGCCGCTGACCGGCGTCTACTTCAGCTTCGACACCGCGGGCGTCGGCTTCGACCAGGGCTCCTGGTGGGCTGTCGGCGATCCGACAGGGTACCTCACCGTCCTGCCGGACGACGGGTACCGGACGCTGATCCGCGCGCGCATCGCCGCGAATGCCTGGGACGGCACCATTCCCGGTGCCTATGCGGTCTGGGACATCGCCTTCGCCGGCACCGGGTACTCGGTCCTGATCCAAGACAACCAGAACATGACGATGGATTTCGCACTGCTCGGGCCGTCGCCCGACGCGGTGACGCTGGCCCTTTTCACGGGCGGCTACCTCAACGTCCGGCCGGCCGGCGTGGCGGTCAACGCCTACTGGACCCAATCCGTCCCGGACACCCCCTATTTCGGCTTCGACGCCGCCGACTCCGGCATCGCCGGGTTCGACGTGGGCGCCTGGGGCCTCCCCACTTCTCCTTGAGGAATCCACATGGCGACCAACGATTTCATTCCCTTCGCCACGGCCACGGGCGCGAACGTCGAGACGCAGGCGAATTGGGAGACCGACACCGGGTCCGGCGGCGCGCTGGAAGGCGGTTTTCAATCCGGGCTCGCCCGGTCTGCCCAGGTTAACAAGGCCATTCGGCAGGGCACCGTTATGGCGTCCGCCGCTGGGCAGGCCATCGGCACCGTGACGGGGCAGGACGCTCTGGACAATGGCGACGTTGACCTGCTCGCCCTGCGGTTTCAGGCCGCGATGGGCATGTCCCGCATGCAGGTCTTCACCTCCTCCGGGACCTTCACTGTTCCCGACGGCGTGACCCGCGTCCGCGTGACCGTGATCGGCGGCGGCGGGGCGGGCGGCTACAACTCCACCTATGCCAGCGGCGGGGGCGGCAGCGGCGGCCGGGCCATCAAGACCATCACCGGACTCGTTCCGGGCGCCACGGTCGCCGTGACGGTCGGGGCCGGCGGTGTGAGCCCTGGCACGGCAGGGAGCGGTGGCAATGGGGGCGTCTCCTCCTTCGGCGCTTATTGCAGCGCGTCGGGAGGAACGGGCGGCGGCGGGGGTACCGGAGCGGCGAATGCTGGCGGTGGGCCGGGCGTCGGCTCCGGCGGCGATCTGAACGATTACGGGGCGTACGGCACCGACGGCTTGCAATTCGGCCCCGGCGCTCCCTCGACGGGCTGCGGCGGTGCCGGCGGCGGCCCCGGCGGTGGTCGCGGAACGTCCGGATTTGTGACCGGGGTCAGCGCCAACGGCTACGGCGGCGGCGGCGGCGGCGGCGGCAGCGGCGCCTCCGGCGGTGCCGGCAAAAGCGGCCTCGTGATCGTGGAGTACTGAGCATGACGAATCCTCTGGCCGACGACTGGAAGTCGACGGGCGACCAACTCCTGGCCTCGCTCTGGAACCTGATCACGACGGTCGGCCTTGCGCCGAGCGGCACCACCACCAACCCCGGCATGGCTTTCGCCGACGAACCCGGTACCGGCTTCAGCCGACCGGCCGCCGGAACCATGGCCGCGTCCGTTCTGGGCGTCGAGCAGGCGCGGCTGACCCAGGGTGCGCTGTCGCTGACCGGCGCGGCGCTGAACCAGCTTCGCGCCGCGCCGGTCGTGGCGGCGGCTACGGTCGATCTGGGGGCCGTCAAGGGCAACTACGTCCCGATCACCGGCAGCGCCAGCATCACGTCGCTCGGGACGGCGCAGGCGGGCGCGGAGCGCCTCCTGCGCTTCGACGGCGCGTCGACGCTGGTTCAGGACCCGACCAAGATCATCCTCCCCGGCGGCGCCAGCATCACGACCGCGGCGGGCGATCTCGCCTGGGTGGTCAGTGAGGGCGGCGGCCTGTGGCGATGCGTCGAGTTCTGGTCGGCGGCGTCGCCGTTCCTACGCATCAACGGCAACGGGTCGCAGGTCACGGCCATTGCTGCGGGGGGCTCCGTGCTGCGGACCAATGCGGCCCGGTTCGGTGAGCGCCTGTCGCTCTACGACGTCGGCTGCGCTTGCAACGGCGTGGCGAACGACGCCACGGCGCTCGCGCTGTTCTTCGCGACCACGACCCTGACCGGCGGCGTCCTCGCTGTCCCGGAATCCGCCAAGGTCTATTTCGGGGCATCCATCACAATCCCCGCCGGCTGGTCTATTGTCGGGCCGGGCGGTCATGGTGTGCTGACGCCCGCCAGCACCAGTTCATACTACAATCTTGGGGGGCAGATCGCCCTTGGGGCCGGAGCAACGATCACTCTCAGCGAGCGCGCCGGCCTAAGGGGGCTTCTCATTATCCGCCGTGGCTTGACGCAGCCTGTTCCGGACGTAGCGACCGCCACGGCGTTGATCGGACAGTTTTCCGGAACAGCGGTTGTCATGGCCGGCGCCGATGCCCAGGTCGTTGGTTGCATGTTGCTGGGGCATAGCTTAGGCGTCGATACCGGAGGGTCGGAGCGCGCCCGGGTTATCGGCAACAAAAGCCACTGCACCAATGACATTCACCTAAACGGCGGAACCGACGTTTGCGAGATCGGTGAAAACAATCTTTGGCCTTTCATGACGGCGCGTGTGACGGGGGTTCATAACGGGTCGGACGCTTCTGCCGCCCCGCTTCGCACCGCCGGCTTCGGCGTCAAGGTGACGGGCGGGGCGGATTGGTCGAATGTTTACAAGAACATGGCGTACGGCAAGGCGTACGCCTATATCGCAGAAAATTCGTCGAACATTAGCTTCGACCGCTGCCAAGCTGACTACACAAGCCCAAACACAGGGAGTGTTGCGGGTTTTAGTGTGATCGGGACATCTATTTACACATCAATACTAAACTGCACTGGCGTTGCGCAAGCCACCTGCGTGTACATCGACTCCACGGGCGGGGCTCTCGCCGACAATGGTGTTCGCGTTATCGGTGGCATCTGGGCGGCGTCTGCCACCAACATCAACGTCGTCAACGGCGCAGCGGCAATCACCAGCAACCAGTTCTATTCCGGCACGCAAGGCGTGGTATGCGGGGCTGGGGCTGAGCCGGGGAGCATTATTGGCAACTATTTCCAGAATGTCGCAGACCCCCTCGTCATCGATGCGGCGGTTATCGACAAGATGGAAATCCTCGGGAATAGCTATGATGGGGTGACGGAGGCGCAGGGCAACCGTCTGAACGCCAACTTGATGGTAAAGGCATCCAGCGGCGCAGTGACCATCATGGACACCCGCCCAATGGCTCCGGGATTCGGTGGGTCTCTGTTGCTTGGCGGCCCTTTCGAGTCTGGCAGCTTTGGCGGATACGCCGGGGTTCGCGGGCATCTGGTCGCAGGAACCGCCGGCAACGAGGCCGCAGACCTCGTTTTTCAGGCGAGGCGACTGGGGTCGATGGTGGATTATCTGCGGCTCGGCTATGACGGGCAGTTCTATCCTGAAGTCGACAACGCCAACGATAACGGGACGGATTCAAAGAGATGGCGCTCTGTCCGTGCGGTGCTCGGCCAGTTCTCAAACGTCGCGTATGACGGCTTGGTGAAAGTCTCTGCAACCACGCAGGTGGACAGCGGGGCGGCGGTCACCCTCACCGCGGTCAACGCGATCCAGCGCGTCCGCCTCACCAACAACGCCACGATCACGCTCCCGGCGCTCACGCTGTCCGGAACGGAGCGCAGCGAGATCGCGGTGGAGCTGGTGCAGGACGGCACCGGCAACCGGTCCGTGACCTGGGCGACGCAGGCAGGCGACATCATCAAGTGGGACGGATCAGGGGTTGCCCCTGCCATCGCAACAACCGCTGGCTACCTGACGGAAATCGTCTTCCGCCGCGCGGCTGGAAGTACTGTCTGGCGCGCCTCCAAAATCTGGCAGGAAGGGGCATAAATGCGCATCGGATCATCAATCCTGCGCTCCCCGCGCCCGGACACGAACCTCCAGTTCCTATCCGGCCTGCTGGACCCGCGGGTGTCTTCGTGGACGCGGAGCGGGGTGTGCAGCTATTGGGACGCCGCCGGGGCGCTCCAGGCGCCGGGGGCCAACGTGGCGCGTTTCGACCACGCCCCGCTCACGCTCAACCCGCTGGGCCTCCTGTTCGAGGAGGCCCGCGCGAACCTGATCGCCAGCCCCGACACCCCGGCAACACAGTCCGTCAGCGTCACGGCCCAGGCCTACACGCTGTCCTTCTACGGGTCGGGCACGGTGACGCTGAGCGGCACAGCGACGGCCACGGTGGCCGGGACGGGCGTCGTCCCGAACCGGCGCACCTACACTTTCACCCCGACCGCCGGCACGCTCACGCTGACGATCAGCGGCACCGTCCGGTACGCCAACCTCGAAGCGGGGGCCTACGCCACCAGTTACATTCCCGGCGCCTCCCGCGGGGCCGACACGGGCATCACCCTGGCAGCCTCGACACTGCCGGGCCTGTCGGTTTCGCAGGGCACGCTGTTCGTGGAATGGCTGTTCCCCGGTATCCTGCCGTCCGGTCAGGTCTCGTTCATCGGGTTCGATGACGGGACCGGCACGAACCGCATCCTGCTCCGGGTTGGGCAGGGCGGTGTCGCCGACATGGTGTCCAGCCCCGGCGGCATCGACACGTCCGGCTTTGCGGTCACGGCCGGCACCATCATCCGGCAGGCGGTGGCGTGGTCCTCCGGCAGTTGGGGGCACGCTGTGAACGGCCAGCTCGAAACCAGCTCCGTCACGACCATGCCGGCGTCATTCACCCGCCTTCTCCTCGGCGCCGGGCTCGGCTCGTACTGGCTGAGCAAGGTCCGGCACTACGCGATCCGGCTCCCAGACGCCGTGATTCGCACCATGACCAACGGGTGAGCGCGCCCCTCGGCGCGCCGCCCTTTCCCGCGAGGTTCCGAAATGAAGCCCATCCACCCTGACGCCCTGGCCCTCGCGCGCAACGCCGAAGGCCTGTACCTCAACGCCTACCTGTGTCCTGCCGGGGTCCCAACCATCGGCTACGGCCACACCGCGGGCGTGAAGATGGGGCAGCGGATCACCGCCTCTCAGGCCGAAAACTTCCTGCTGGAGGATATGGCCGCAGCGGCGGCGCAGGTCGACAAGCTCGTGAAGGTGCCGCTCACCGATCGGCAGCGCGGCGCCCTGGCGAGCTTCGTTTTCAACCTGGGGGCCGGTGCGCTGGGCAGCTCGACGCTGCTCCGTCGGCTGAACCAGCGCGACTATGCCGGTGCGGCGGCCGAGTTCCCAAAGTGGGTCTACGCAACGGTGAATGGCGTCAAGACGCAATTGCCGGGGCTGGTGAAGCGCCGCGCCGCTGAGGTGAAGCTGTTCGAGAAGGGGTGAACAGTTGAGGTGGCGGGAGTCCCCCGCCGGAGAGCTGAAACGCCAAAGAAATCAATATTCTCCGCGCCGCGCGGGGGATTGCCGCCCCGACCAGCCGCCCGGCATTCCGCCCGGCGGCTTTTTGCTGCCTGAAAGGAGCCAGCCATGATGTTCCGCATGTCCACCATGATCCCCGCTCGCAAGGTGTGGGCCGGGGGCCTTGCCGGCGTCGCCGCGGCGGTGATTGCCTCGCTCCTGCGTCAGTATGCCGACGTGGACGTGTCTGCCGACCTGATCGGCTACATCATCGCTGGGATCGTGCCGTCAGTCGCCTACCTCGTGCCTCCATCAGCTCGTGATGCCATCGTGAAGGCGGATGAGGTGGCGAGGCAGGTGGGGAAGGCCCCGCTTGAACCTTGACCACACTCCATTCATGATCGCCGCCGACGATCCACAACCGACGCGACGAAGCCGGTGCGCGCTGCATCTCTCGAAAACTGCTTAGCAGAACTCCTGCCGTTGGGGGCTGGCCCGTTTCCTCCAGATATTGAGGCAGCCCGCGACCGCCTGTGCACCGAACTGGTCGACCGCGGCGTCACGCCGGTTCTGAGCGAGTCATGGGCGGACTTGCAAGCGCTGAACGCTCGCCACCGAGAAAGCTGGTTTCCCCTCCTGCCGAAGCCGCCCAGCGCCCCAGCCTTCTGGATTGGGCTAGTCGATGGGGAAGGGGAGGTGGTCGCCACTTACGGCGTGGTGCTGGTTGACTGTGCCGGCTCCAGTTTCGGCGCCCGCCTGATGGACCTGTCAGCACTGCATGATCCAGGGTCGGCCCCGGCGGACGAGTGGGTCTTCGTCGCCAGTGAGGGCGCCCACGATGCCATGGGGCCAGTGGCTTGGATTGTAGCCGGGTGGATCCGTCCGGACTGGCGAGGGTCTGGGCTATTCCACAGACTAGGGGCGCTGACGCGACTGCTGGCGCTATGCTGCTGGCCGGTTGGTTGGGTGGTTGGGCTGGTCGACCCAGAGACGGTTCCGGTGTGGAGGGGGCGCGGCGTTAGTCGGCACCGGCTGGAGGATCGCCCTGGCATCCTCTATCGCCAGAGTGGCGTGGGGCGGCTGCCGCTGCACTTTATGCGGTGGAGTCGGGAGGACGCTCTTCTTAGCCTTGGCATAAGATCGAAGCAGGCAGCCGAAGCCATGACCCCCGTGTAGCTTCCCGGCCTTCCACCGGGTGGGGCGCACGCTCCGGAGCGCACGCCTCTGCAAGACCTAGGCGTTGGGGGATCGGACCCGACCGCCGAAGCGGCCCCATCTCCTTTACCGATGGCCCATGGTGCGCGGCCTTGCCTCTGCTCGCGGAGCGGTCCGGGGGTATTGCAGCCTTCCACCCACTTCAGACTCTCTGCCCTGTCGAACGGTGTGTGGGCACCGCCGACGAGCTTCCGCCGCTCCGCAACTCTGTGCCCCATGCGGGGCGAAACTGTTGCCGGTCTTTCCCGGCTGTCATCGGTCTGCCTTGCGGCTTTCGTGCGGCTCGGGACTTTCGTCCGGGCTACACGCGGGGCACCCAACCGAAACCCGCGGCCCTGACGCCCATTCGGGCGAATTCTGCCGGACACCAAACCGGCTGCCTCATTCCCCGCACGAGAGTTTCCGGCGCCTACTTCGTTCGGTCATCCGGGCTTGGCGTCGGGGCGCAGACCCGAGGCGCGGGTCTTGGTGTTTTAGCTGCGGGCCGGACTGGATACCGGCTCACGGGCCTTCGTTGGTGGATTGCCGACCCGTATTTGATCCACCGCTCAGAGCGTCTATCCGCTCAGCCGCAGCGCAAACACTATAGCAAGTCCCCGATACGATGTCACCCCTGATCGCGCGACGCTTTCGTGTGTCCGTGCTCGATCTCACAAGCAATCACTTCCATCCTGTCCGCCCGCGCTGCCCATTCTGTTCCGCCAAACCTGATGGCGTTGCAGCGGAACTCTACGGCTTGCGCGCGAAGAGCCTCGGACACGAGGCGTTCGTCTTCGGGGCGGATAGCGTAGGTCATTGCCCCTCCTCCTGCGCCAGGGCGGCGCGGCCCGCGTTGGTGATGTGCACCCGGCCAAAGCTGCTGATCGGGGCATCAACAAGACTGCGCCGGATCAGAACGTCCATCGACGATCTTCCGTACTCGTCTCGGAACCCCATGCCGCCGGTCGATGCGGCAAGCGCTCCCAGCACTCTGGCCTGCGCCTTGGTCAGCTTCATGTCACCCACGGTCGCCTCCTGTGGTGCTGGAGAGAGCCGCCAGTTGCCCGCGAAGGGCGCTGATGTCGCCGCGGTCCTGACCGGCGATCAGGACCCATGTGCCGTCCTTCGGCGCCGTCTCAATCGGCTGCCAGCGGGCGCTCGCTTCGGTGTGCGTGGTGTCGGTCATGGCGCGCAGTCCTTCAGGTCAAAGACGAGGCCGGCGCAGTAGAGGTCTCCGCCCTCCATGATCTTGAAGCGCGCGTGCGGGAGGTTGGTCGTCATCAGCCATGAGGTGTCGAGACCTTCCGGGCACCAGATGGCCTTCACCGGCATGGCCTTCATCTTCAGCGCGTCAAAGTTCGACGTCTCCTCGGACAGCAGGCCGTTTTCCGTGAAGTAGGCGGTTCCACCGTCATAGGCGCCGATCTCGTCATAGACTGCGCCACGGAACTCCATCAGGTCGTCGCTGGCCCCGAACACCGCCACCAGACCGGCAGCCTTCATCTGGGCGAACATCTCGCGGCTTCCCTCGAAACCGTACTCGTTGCCGTCCAGAGCGGCGGCGGCTTCCTGCATCGTGATCATGGGGGTGGTGTCGGTCATGGGGGCCTCGTGGGGGTTCAGGCGGCGCGACGGCGCGGTTTCCGCGTCGCGTGCGCCAGCACTTCGCCGAAATGCTCGGCAATGATCCGGTTGACCTTGGCGACCAGATCGGGGCGCTTGAACTTGACGTGCAGGTTCCGGTTCTTGAACGTCTTGATGGAGAAGTATTCCGTCTCCAGCGTGTTGCCCAAGCTTTGGCGGGTGGTCTGCGCCACCATGGCGGCAGCGTCTCCGCGATGATCCTTGGTCGGCTGGCCGTCTACGATCTGGAAAATCCTATCAAGGTCCCGCATTTGGTCTTGGCTGTTGCTCCAATGGTTCCAGCCGCCATACTCGGACAGCGCCCCGGACATGATGAGCTTGTCGCCAAGGCGGTAAGCGGGGTTGCTGGCGAACGAGCGGTCCAGCGCCATGAACAGGTTGATGACGCCGCGCTTGAATGTCACCTCGCTCTCCGCCGTCAGCCGGGAGAATGTGGCGACGAGGTTGTCCCGCGTCACTTCCGCCGGGTCCTTCTCGTTCTGCTCACGGAAAGCCTTCACCTCCTGCGCATCCATCAGGTTGATGAGGCCAAGGGCGTTCATGATGTGGTTCCACACCGCGCCGTCGAGGTTCCGGCGCATCGCGTTCACGGCTCCGTCAGTCTCGCCGTGCTCAATGCTGTAGGTCTCGCGAACCAGGACGTGCCGCAGGTTCGTGTAGTCGGTCGCGCCGACCTCCTTGTGGACCTTCGCCGCTTCCGCCAGCAGTTCGACGCCCCGCCGGTAAAGCTCCAGCGCCCGGTCACGCTTCGCCACGATCTCGTCGGCGCTGCCCTTACGGATGATGTCGGTGCGGTGCGCTTCGATCATGGCTGGCCCTCTCTGGGATTGGCTAGATGCGGCGACGACCGCGAAGTTCATGTTGATAACCCTAGAGGTTATTGATATAACCGTCAAGAGAGGAAATTGACCGGGGCGGTTATATGCTTGAACCTGCGATACGGCTTCTTGATACTGCCGCCATGCTGACGGCAGGACAGATACGCGCCGCGCGGGCGTGGCTCGGATGGAAGCAGGCCGAATTGGCCGAGGCTTCTGGGGTGGCTTTGCAAACGGTGAAGTTCATCGAGCAAGGTCGAACGGAGGATCCGAGGAGCAGTTCGCTCGACAAGATCGAGGCGGCTTTCCGAACGCACGGCCTCGAGTTCTTCGACGGCAACTCCCCACTCCCGCCCGGCGGCCCCGGCGTCCGCCTCCGTGATGCCTCCCCGGACACGAAAGGAGGGGAGCCATGAACCGCGCGGATCGCAACGTCTTGATGGCGTTGGAGCGGGCAGGCGATTGGCTGGTGCCGACGCGCGACCTGCCGAACGGCCACGGTCATGTGATCGGTGCTGGAGTGACGGCGGCAACCCTCAGCCGACTGGAGCGCTCGGGGCTGATGGAATATGTCCTGTTTGACCACGGCCCCGGAGGGTGGCGCATTACTGCCGCAGGCCGTGAGTTGCTGGCGACCGCGCGCCTCTTCCGGCTCACAGAGAGGAGGTGAGTGATGACCTGCACCGTTCACCATACAGTCGGAGTTCGGCAGCAGCGCGGGACGGCAAAACTCCACCGCGATCCGGATTGCCAATATCTCCGCAGCGCCGCGGCTGTCTTCTCGGAACAGATGGGCATCGGTAACACGACCGACCGCATGCGGTGTTCCCGGTGCTGGCCGCAGTTTGCTGGCGCCCCGGACAGCAAGGGAGACGGCCAGTGACCAGCTTCGAGCCCGTCCGCACTCTGGCGGACCTGAACAGCCTCAATGAGGACGACATCGTTGATGGCTACCTGTCCGCCGAGAGCGGCGACCCGGAACCCGGCGCGAACCGGGGCAGGGCCTTTTGGCACGGCTGGCGGAACCGGATGATCGACCGTGGCGAGCTGCCTTCGGATGATGCCGCGTCCCAGCTTGCCCGCGAGTATGTCGAAGCGTCCAGGGCTGCGGTCCGGGCGGGGCGCATGAAGGAAGGAAAGGAGGGCGTGCCGTGACCTGCCACCACTGCCACAAGACGCTCGCCGGCAAGTTCTACGTGTTCAGCATCGCCGCCATGGAGCAGGAGGCTCCGGGCCGTGCCGTGATGATTGCTGACGGCGCCATGCCCGTGCGGATCAGCGCTGACATCGGCTACCACGATCACGGGCTGACGGAGCTGACCGGCGCTGCGTCGGTCGATCTCCTCGACGGCCTGCCGATCCGCAACGCCCAGGCCGAAGCCTCCTTCTGCTCCAAGGCGTGCATGACCGACTGGTTCGCGGCCAAGGTCAACAGCCTGACCGGCCTGTCCGCCTGACAAGCGTCACCCCGCCTTCCGCTCCGGCGCCATGTTGTCTATCAGCGCAGCGCGCGCTTCCATTACCGACGCTTCATCGCCCGGCCCGGCTCTCCGGCCATGCCGAATTTCCCATCCAAGGATCGCATTGACCGAGAGCCGTGCCTCTTCCCCGCCAGCCCTGACGGCATCGACCACGGGCGGCGTGCATCCGCCCGGTTCCCGGCGGCTGGCGTTGATGGCCTGGATAAGCTCTGCGTAGGTCATGTCTTGGGGCCGTGAGTCTTGGGGGCTTCGGAAGGACGTGCGAGAAACACGGTGTAGCCGGACCCGCGCATATGCTCCACCAACTTCATGGCGAGCATGGTGACGGCCACGTCGTCGGGCTTCCGGCTCGTCTGCATGCCGCGGTTCTGGGACAGAACGAATTCCACCGTCCGCTGAACGTCTCCCCACGGGATCGCCCCGCCGCCCATCAGGGCGGGGGCCGCCAACTCGGCCCAGCCGATGTACTGGCGCTTCATCTCCGGCCCGAGGCCGTTCCAAAGCTCCTGGCCGCCGGCCATTGCGACAGCGGCGTCCCAGATCGCGCGAGGTGGATGGTCAATGCTCATGCGGGAGATGGTGGCATGAGAACAGGTGGGGAACAAGACTGGTCGCCCGTCTGCCCGTTCATTTGGCACGCATCAGGAACGCCATGTCACGCCATGGCGGAAAACATGAAGCGATAACCATTTAAAATCAAAACCCTGACTTTACCTGCCACGTAAGGATAAGTAGTTGATCTGTCAGCGGAAAGCTTTCTGTTTGTCATCATTTGGCTTTTCGCCAATTTTCCAACTTTGTTATCGCTGCGGTTGCCCTGCGGAACTGGTCGCTCTCCTTGGTGTAGTGCTCAATCATAGAAAGAGCGGAGTGGCCGGTGATGGCTGCTATTTCATGGATGCTGCATCCAGCCTCAGCTAGCCGGGAGCGGCGACCTTGCGAAGCCCATGGAAGACGTACCCTGTGAACTCAGGGCGAAGCGGGCGCCCATGCTTGTCAGCATGGAGGATGAACCCACGGAAGCTCGATGAGAAATGATCCCCGTTGGGCCACGGCAATCCGTTACGGCGAACCAGAATGGTGGTGGCGGTCGACTCTCCTCGCGTAGCCTTCCACGCGTCCATCTCGTGTCGCAGGGCGCTGTGGCATGGAACTAACAGCTTCTTCCCTGTCTTCTGCTGGGCCAGGGAGATCGTGGATCCATCGTAATCAGACCACTGCATGCGGATGCAATCGCCAAGCCTTTGTCCAGTGTAGACGGCCAGTGCCACAGCTCTGCGAAAGTGCTCCGGGAGCACGCCGGGAGTCAACGCGTGCTCCACCAGAGCGTCCGGCCAGCGTGAATGTTCGCCACCTTTCAGTTTTCTGATACGCAGGGCCGGATGAAACTGGATGTACTCGCGATCAAGCGCGAAAGTTAGCAAGACTGTCCAAACCTTGTGAACCTCGTTCGCGATGCCTGGAGTGCCGGCTAAAGCATCGCGTTGGGCCAAGACATGCCGGCGCTTGATCTTGGCTATCTCAACCTCACCATACTCGGTGACGATCTCGTTCAGGCATCTGTCGTAAAGGGTTTGTGAAGACCGCTTCATTCCCCTGTATTGATGACTTGCGGTGTATTCCCTGACGATAGCCGCGACGGTTCTCGCGCGCGGCTCCTTGCTGGCGCGTTCGTAGCTGTATGTCTTAATTGTTCCGTCTGCGAGAGTGCGCTTTACGGTTTTGCGGGCCATCGCGGAGAAGCCTCGAAGAAATTTCGTCGGGATCGGTGGTGCGGGGCGCGGTTCCGACCGCTTGCTCCATTCCAGTTCGGACGGCTATGCGCAGGCTGTCAACATGCCATCTCTTGGCGCCTCCGATCATAAGCGGCTTTGGGAGGACGCCTTTTTCCACCCACCGGCGGACGGTGGACGCGCTCGTGTCGAAGAACTCGGCAACGGACGTCTCTGACAGGTACTCAGTTGCCATGCCTACACCTCTCCCTGCGCTGCGCCGGCCGGGAACAGGATGGCCGTCAGGGCCGCGACATGCTTCGCCGACGAGCGGAGCAACAGCACATCCATTTCCTTGACCTTCTCCTTGCGTCGCAGGCGTTCGGAAACCGCCATGGCCTGCCGCTCCAGCGTGTGTGCGTGGTCTGCCAGTTCCTTCGCCACGGCCCAATAGGCGATCTCGTCATCCGGCTCACCCATTCCCGCCTCCCTGCGCTTCCCGAGCGGCGTCACGGTCACGCATCCACGCGAGATAGGCGACGTCCGCCTTGGTCATCTGCACCTTGTCATTGAAGGCTGTGCAGCGCGGACCATTCTCGTCCTGTACCCACTCCTTCGGGTATTCGGGCTCTTCGATGTCGTGGAAGAAGGCTGCCCCCGCGATCATGCACGGGGCGCCGGGTTTCGCCTTGGTGCAGTGGGCGCACCAGTGGGCATGGAAGATGTCGCCTTCGGTCCCATTGCTCGGGCGGTACGGTTTAGCCATGGTCGACACCCTCCGTCTCGGTGGTCAGGAGGGCGGCGCTGCGGTCCGGCCCCATGTCCCGCATGGCGAAGACGCGGACAGCGCCCTTGTCCAGGTCGTGGGCTTCCATGAGCCATTGCGGCTCGGGGTGGTATTCTGTGGCGCCGTGGTAGACCCGGATCGGGATGGCCCGGCGGGTGCCGTGCTCGCCGCGCCAGTTCGTGTAGGTGAAGACGAGCGGCGGCGGGGGCGGCTCCGGCTGAACTCCCGCGCGCCGGTCCAGCCAGTCGGCGGCCTCGGCGTAGCCCAGTTTCCGCAGGGAGTCGGACGTCATGTAGAACTTGTTTCCGTCATCGGTCCACCCCTTGGCCCGCCGGTCCTCCACATGCGCGGTCGGCGCGATGCCAAGGTCCACCATCTCGTCAATCGCCTTATCGGAAAGCCCGGACCAATGCTCGGCGGCGTCCTCGCGATCAATGCCCATGCTTCAGCCCTCCGTACCGGTGGTTTCGCCCTGCGCCTGCTGTGCGCCCGCTGAGAGGGCGGCGAGATACGCCTTGCGCTCATTGTCGTCATGCGGCTCGAGCTTCCAGTATTCGGTCGCCGTGATGTAGTCCCGCAGCGCTGCCTCTCGCGCCTCTGCGGCGGCAAGGGCGGCCTGCGCTGCGTCACGCTCGGCGATGGCCTGGGTGGCGCGGGCCAGGGCATCGTTTGCGCCTCGCAGCAGGAAAGCGATACACGGGTCGTGATCTTCGTCCTCGCAGGAGGTCAGGCGCTTGTGCTCCGCCTCCATCTCCGCGACGCGCGAGGACAGGGCGTCGAGCAGGTCGGCGGCTTGGTCCCTGTCAATGTTGGCCTTGGCGAACATGATGCGCAGTTCGAGGCGCCCGGCCTTGGTGGATGCGAGGTCATCAAACGCATCTTGGAAAGCGCCAAACACGCGTTCTTTGTCTGCGCGGCGACGGAGGTCTTCGGCGCTCATCGGCGCCGGGGTGTGGGAGGTGGTCATGGGGTCAGTCCTGCGAGCGTTCGTTGATGCGGCCGGTGACGAAATCCTCGGCGATGCTGTAGGCGCGACCTTCGGCGTCAGCGGGATCGTTGCAGAGCGGTACCGCTGCAACACAGCGGTCTTTGCGCTTTGGCGTGTGCCGGATCACCAAGGCATGGGAACCGGAGCGCGTCACGGTGTAGTGGCTGCTCTGCGTCATCCCATCGCCTCCCTGGGGCGGGAGCGGAGGCCGAACCAACGGCGCGGCGCCCGTGCGCTTCGATCAGGGCGTTCGCCTGCTCCGCCGTCAGGCCGGACGCGATGTGTCCGTTCGGGCCGTGGATCGCCACCCGTTCGTCGCGCCAATCGCCGACCATGACGAACCATCCGTTGTCAGTCTCCCCGCTCTGTGCCGCCGGAGCGGCAGGAGAGGCGGAGAGGCGGCGCAGTTCATCCGCGGCATCATCCATGGCTTCGATCAGTTCATCGGTGTCCAGAGCCTCGTTGTTATCGAGCGCGGTGGAGAGCCTTTCGAGATGGCGGGCGATTTCGATGAGGTCTTGGGCGTCCTCCACCCTCCCGGCGCTGCGGCGGGCGCAGAGACAGCGCGGGCGGCGGAGAGGCGCCCGGCCACCTTGGAAAGATCGAACCGGCCGTCAATGGTGACTGGACCGCTGGCGGAGAACTCTCCAATGAAGGACGTGCCATCCTCAGCTGACAGGGCGTCGTAAAGCGCACGCGCCATCTCTTCGGCTCCGGACGGGGCGGCCTCCACGGCGGGGCGGCGGGAGGCGGCGACAAACTGGCTGTGCCACCGCGCGTAGCTTTCGCACCATTCGGCATTGGGGTGCATGAGTGGGATTGGCGGCATCGGAAAGTCGGAGGCGGAGAGACCCGCTTCGCGGTGCGCCTGCCGTTCGGCTTTGGTGGTCATGGTGGTCTCCTCAGGCCGAGGGCGTGGCGGGGAAAAGCTTGGCCGCGCACAGGAAATCTTCGGGATCGACGTTCGGGAGGTCGATGTGCTGGCCGCCTTCGAGGATCGCGACCATCTCCGGGTAGCCGGTGCCGTCCGGATCGCGCGGCTCGGTGGGAACGGATTTGACAAACCGCATGGCGCCGTTCGGGTCGTGCCAGAGGACTATCGGGAGGGATGCCACGGCTTCCCGCAGCGCGTTGATCTGCTCATCGGTCATTTCGGTCTCCTCAGGCCGAGGGCGTGGCAGGATGACGGATGCTCGGGAACGGGTAGGCGCGGGTCTCGCCCGTGCCACCACCCGTCCTTCGTCCACCTCCGACCGCAATCGGTGGTGACGATCTTCCCTTTGATGCGGTGATGTGCTGGCGGCCCATGGCTTCCCCGTTGCGATTGACGGTTTCCACTTCATCGCCGACGCGGAAGGGGTACTCGGGAGGCTCCGGCAGCACGTAGGTAAGTCGTCATGGTGTCGGTCTCCTCGCTCTGCGCTCAGCGCGGAGCGGTGGGGGTGGTGAGTTGGTCGCGGACCATCTGTTGGCTTTGAGGCGCCACTTCCCAGCCGGTCGCTTGAGTGCGGCGGTGATGAGAAAGCCGAGGTCGCTGACCGGGACGCGGAGAGCCTTGGCGATGTCGACATGTCCTGTCCTCGTTCCAGAGCTGCACGGCTCGTCGGATTTGGCTTCGTCCATGGGGGCCTCACGCGCTTAGCGGCTTCGTGCCGGCGTCTGTCGCGTCGATCCGCGCCAGGAACTCATCAGTCCAGCGTGTCCGGGCAGCGCTCGTCATCGGCGCGCGTGTCCAGGTGGTCGAACCGGTGCGCTTCCTTGGCGCGGCGGGTCTGCGCGATCTCGCGCGAGCTGGGGCGGCGGCTCATTCGGCGTTGTCCTCGGCGTAATCGGTTGCGCCGGCTGCCGGCATATCGGTCATGGCGGCGCGACGCTTGCGGTCCTCGTGGTCGGCAGCGAGGGCGCGTTGACCGGCGGCGCCGATGCGCTTCCAGAACGCGGCGTAGGCGCTGGTTCCGCGCTCGACCGCTTCTTCAGCCTCGGCGCCGAGGGCTGCAGGGTCGGGCCCTTCGCCGTTGTTCTCCGCTCCCAGAGGCTGCACGACGAACGGCTTCCGGCTTCCGCGCGTGGCGGTCAGGGCCAGCTTCCGCGGCCCGTCGATATGGCTCATGTGCGAGATGCGAATCCCGCCAACCTGCTGGCCGCCGAATGCGACCGTCTCGTCGCGGTAGAGGGTCATGGACCGGCCGGCGTAGGCGGCGCCGTCCGGGCCCCACAGGCTGACCAGCACGCGGCGCATGCTCTTGCAGGGCTTGTACGGCTTCCCGTCGTCACCCTCGAAATTAATGGCGATCGGCTGGTCGGCGGCGGCGAGGAGCGACACCCGCGTGACCCGGATCGTGCGCGGGCCGCCGATCAGGTCGTCAGCGTTCATCTGGTCGCTCTTGGGAGCGATCGTCTTCCTGATGTCGATCATATGCGGATCTCCATTTCGACGCGCCGCGCAGTCATCGGCATGCGCGCGGCGGCGGCGTGGTAGCGCTCAAGCGCGAGCGAGAGTCGATGCTCGAACGCCCCCGCAGCCTCGATGATGGCGTCTTGGGTCTTCGGGTCTGGATAGGCGCGGACCACGAACAGGGGCATGCCGCCGCAATAGCTGATGTAGTCCAGCCACTTCCGCCCGGACACGAGAAGCCCGGTCTGAACCTGGATGAGATGTTCGGCAGGAACCGTGCCGTTGACGATGGTCTCAGCCTGGAACTTCTGCCGACGGCTCTTGATCTCGATGAGCCCGTCATCCCCGACCAGTCCGTCGGGGGAATAGCCGATCGTGAACCCCCACCGGTCATTGGTGATGAAGCCAACCTCCTCGACGGGGGCGAACTTCTCGGCGTAGAGGGCGCGGGCGGCGATTTCGTCGTCCCAGCCGCGGATCATGTCGTCGCCGATATAATGGGGCTCGACATGCTTCGTGACCCGCTGGGCCAGCAGCTCGTAAAGGTGGGCGCGTTCCTTCTCATTGCTCGCGATCTTGAGCGTCGGCGTGATGATGAGTTTCATTTCGGAGGCGGTGAGGAGGCCGCAGCGGGCGGCGAGCCATTCATCGGTTCCTTGGACGAGCCCGTCGTGGTGGACGATGTGGGTCTTGCTGATGACGCTCATGCCGAAATTCCTTCCTGCGAGGCTGCATCCTTCGTCATGCGATCCCGCGCCCTGACCTTCTCGGCGACGGACAGGTGCCCGACGGACTGATTGCAGGCGGCGTGCGCCAGGACGAGGTTGCTGATGTGGTTGGGTCCGCCGTGGACAGCGGGCACGAGGTGCTCGACGGTGATGTCATCGCCGAGGGGCCGGCCGCAGAAAAAGCAGCCGTCGCCGTCGCGGGACAGCAGGGCGTTGATCTGGTGACGGACCTTGCCCTTGCCCTTGGCCTTGCGAGCGCCGACCGACCATGACGCTCCGGCCCGGAAGGCGGCGAACGCCTCATCGGCGCCACCCTGCCAGCTCGACACCTGCCCCTTGCCGTTCCGGTAGACCACACCGATTCCCTGCGGCGTCGTGAACCGGGCGACCTCGAAGGCGTTGGATGGGGCCAGCACTTCGGACCCGCGCGACACCAGGAAGTCCTTGAACTTCGGGAAGTGTTTGCGGAAGGCGTCCACGCTGGCCGGGAGGGTGGCGTTCATGCTGGCCCCGCTCAGTAGGAGATGCGGACGCAGGGCACCTCGCCCTTCGCGATCGCCTCGACCGCGGTGCGGGCGGCGCCCTCTGACAGCCCGGCGGCGACGAGTGCGTTCATCGCGGCGCGGTTGATGGACCCGCGGTGCGCCCGATCCTCCTCGCGGCGGCGCTGCGCCTCCTCCTCGGCCTTGCGCTCGTCCTCGACCCTCTGGCGCTCACGGCGCGCGGCCTCCTCCTCCCGCTGCCGGGCGCGCTCTTCGGCGGCCTTGCGGTCTTCCTCCGCCCGGCGCTCGGCCTCGATGCGGTCGCGTTCCGCTCGCTCCTCCGCCTCCTTGGCGCGGCGCTCGGCGTCCAGCCGGTCCCGCTCCGCCTGGGCAGCGCGTTCCTCGGCCTCGGCCTTCTCGCGCTCGACGCGGGCCTGCTCGGCAGCGGCGCGCTCACGTTCGGCCTGGGCCTCCCGTTCGATCCGCTCACGCTCTGCCGTGGCGGCACGTTCGGCCTCTTCCCGCTCCTGGCGGGCCTTCTCCTCCGCGTCGCGCCGGGCCTGCTCAGCAGCGCGGTCGGCGGCTTCCTGCTTCTCGCGCTCGATCCGCTCGGCCTCCTCGCGGGCGGCGCGCTCCGCAGCTTCCTGGCGCAAGCGTTCCAGTTCGGCGCGCTCGGCGTCACGCTGCTGACTCTCCAGCAGGGCGGAGCGCAAGCGGATCACGGCGGCCTCCTTCGCCTCGGCCGCTCGCTTGGCGAACTCCTGGAACCCGTCGGTCGGCGTGGCCTCGACCATAGCCAGCGTCTTTGCAATCTCCTCGGTGGTGCCGGGAGCCGCGATAGAGAACGCCGCGATCCCAGCCTCGTGCTGCTCGACGCGCTTCTCCTCCGCCGCCTCGAACTCGTCCAGCGGGCGCCGCACGTCGTCGCGCAGCTTGTCCAACCGGTCACGCACCACGCGCCGGTCGGCGTCGATCAGTGCCGCCTTCGCCTTGATGTCGGCGACCAGATCCTTGCCCATATCGTCCAGGGCGGTCTTGCTGCGCGCCACCTTGTAGGCCAGCGAGGCGATTTCCTTCCGACCCTTCGGCGCGCTGACGTCCAGCGTGGCCGCCGTGGCGCGGGCTTCGGCCTCCAGCTTGGTCAAGATTTCGTCCACGCCGCCTGGGGCGAAAACCTTGGTCGGCACGAGCGCCGTCACGTTCACGACGGCGATTTCGGTCTTGGCTGCTTCGAGAGTTTCGGACATGGCGATTCCTCATTGTCCGCGGCGGCGGCCGGCGGAGCGGCGTTGGTCAGAGCCGGGTGGCCGGCTGGAAATTCAGGCGCTCCAGGTGGGCGATCGCGCTTTCGAGGGCGGCGCGTTCCGCCCGCTCCATCTCGGCGACGATCTGCTGGACCTCGGCGGCGGTGTAGGCGAGCGGCTGGCCGGACGCGG
This sequence comes from Azospirillum baldaniorum, assembly GCF_003119195.2. NCBI lineage: Bacteria > Pseudomonadati > Pseudomonadota > Alphaproteobacteria > Rhodospirillales > Azospirillaceae > Azospirillum > Azospirillum baldaniorum. The sequence continues at coordinate 809,990 of NZ_CP022255.1, forward strand.
CGGCGGCCTTGGCGTCGAGCTGGAGCCGGGAAAGGCCGATGGCGAGGAGCGTCATGTCCTGGCCTCCGCTTCCCGGCGGCTGAGGTAGCTGCGCAGCTCGTCCCAGCCGGTCACGTTGTCCGGGTCCTTGTCCTTCATCGTGCCGCGGACGTCGCCTTGCAGGTCTTCCAGCGCATCGCGTACAGTCCCCACGCTCAGTTTCATGCTGGGGAACTGCCGGCACTTGTCCCCGACCGCATCGCTCAGCGCGAAGTCGAAAGTCCGGACCGCGCGAAGCAGCTTCGCCAACGTCTCGGCCTCTTCCAGGTCGAGCTTGGACATGTGGGCCATCGTCAGTTCCTCCGGCTGGCGGCGCGGGGCACCAGCATGGACACTCGCGAGTCCA